>JAJZNM010000092.1 GCA_021852325.1 Pseudomonadota bacterium | reverse complement strand
CGCGACCGGCCGATGCCATAGATGGCGGTGAGCGCAATCTCGGCATGCTTCGTGGCCGGAATGTTGACACCCGCGATTCGGGCCATGGCGCTAGCCTCCCAATAGGTCTCTTGTCAGTCGTGAAACAGACAATTGTATCGGATTTTCAAGCTGGTGACAACCCACGGATCAACCCTGCCGCTGCTTGTGGCGGGCTTCCTTGCAAACCACCCGGACGACCCGCCCGCGTTTGACGATCTTGCAGTTCCGGCAGACTCGTTTGACTGATGCTCGCACTTTCATGAGGATTACCTGTTGGACCCTTAGGGTCGTGGATTAGGAACTCCGCCCGGCGCCGCGGAGTCCCGCGCGCTTGAACAGGCTTTCATACTGGTGGGACATGAGGTGGGCCTGGAGCTGGGCCATGAAATCCATGACGACCACCACGATGATGAGGAGCGAGGTTCCGCCGAAGTAGAACGGAACATGGAAATCCGAGATCAAAAACTGGGGCAGGAGGCAGACTGCCGTGACATAGATCGCTCCCCAGAAGGTGAGGCGGCCGAGCACCGAATCGATGTAGCCTGCGGTCTGCTCGCCGGGGCGGATTCCCGGGATGAAGGCTCCGGACTTCTTCAGATTGTCGGCCGTTTCGCGCGAGTTGAAGACGAGGGCGGTATAGAAAAAGCAGAAAAAGATGATGAGCCCGGAATAGAGCACGATATAAGCCGGCTGGGGCGGACTGATCAGGGCCGCGAGTTCCTGCAGCCAGATGAAGTGCTTGCTGTTCCCGAACCAGCCGCCGATCGTGGTGGGGAAGAGGATCAGACTCGAGGCGAAAATCGGCGGGATGACGCCCGACATGTTGAGCTTGAGCGGCAGGTGGGAGCTTTGCGCGGCATAGAGCCGGTTGCCCTGCTGCCGTTTCGCATAGTTCACGGTGATGCGCCTCTGCCCGCGTTCGATGAAAACCACGAAGGTCGTCACCAAAAGCACCGCCACCGCGATGAAAATGGCCGTGATGGGCGACATCTGTCCTGTGTTGACGAGCTGGAGGGTACCGGCCACGGCGGAGGGCAGACCGGCCACGATACCGGCGAAGATGATCATGGAAATCCCGTTCCCGATGCCACGTTCCGTCATCTGTTCACCGAGCCACATGAGAAAGACGGTTCCCGTGACGAGGCTGATCACGGCGGTCACGATGAATCCGATCCCGGGATCGATCACCACGTTCTGGCTTTGGAGCGCGATCGCGGCAAACAAGGCCTGGATCAGGGCCAGGCCGACGGTGCTGTAACGCGTGTAGCGGGTCAGCTTGCGCTGGCCGGAATATCCCTCCTTCTTGAGGGACTCGAACGTCGGCAGGACCGAGGTCAAAAGCTGGATCACGATCGACGCCGAGATATACGGCATGATCCCAAGCGCGAAGACGCTCATCCGGGCCAGCGCGCCACCCGAGAACATGTTGAACATCGAGAGGATCCCGCCCTGCTGGGCCTTGAACAGCTGGGCCAGCGCGACTGGGTTGATCCCGGGGACCGGGATATGGGCTCCCACCCGGAACACGAACAATGCCCCGACGAGGAACAGGAAGCGGTTGCGCAACTCGGCCGATCCCTTGATGCCGCCCAAAGACGATGCCATGGCGCTCGCCGAACGGGACATCTCAGTCCTCGACCTGACCGCCGAGCTCGGCGATCCGTGCCCGCGCACCCCGGGTGACCCGGAGACCGCGCAGATGAACCGGCCGTTCCAGGGTGCCCTTGAGAATCACCTTGGCCACGAGGGTATTGCCCGGCACGAGATGGGCGCGCCGCAGGGTGGGCAGGTCGATGATGGGATCCACGAGCCGGGCCAGGTCCCCGAGCCGCACTTCTGCGTGACACCGGGCCTGTGCCGAGCGGAACCCGACCTTGGGGAGCCGCCGCTGCAGCGGCATCTGTCCGCCTTCGAATCCCACCTTGCGCAGCCCGCCGGTACGGGCGTGCTGGCCCTTGTGCCCCCGTCCCGACGTTTTCCCGAGACCCGAGCCGATCCCGCGTCCCAGCCGCTTGCCGGACGGACGGGCACCCCGGCCGGGGGAGAGATCATTGAGCCGCATGGTCGATCGCCTCCACTTTCAATAGGTAAGACACCGCACGGATCATGCCGAGATTTTCCGGGGTGGCCGGAACGATGACACTCCCCCCGATCCGCCTGAGCCCGAGTCCTCGGACCGAAGCCTGGTGCCGCGCACTCTTCTTCGCGAGACTACGGATCAAGGTCACCTGGTAAGCCTTGGCTGCGGTCATGGCATCACCCGTACCTTGTCGCGAGCGAGCCCCCTGCGGTCGGCAATCGTGCGCGGGGATTCGAGTGCACCGAGCGCCGCCATGGTGGCCCGGACCACGTTGATCGGGTTTCTCGAGCCCATGGCCTTGGCAAGCACATTGCGGACCCCGAGCACTTCAAGCAATGCCCGCATCGCACCTCCGGCGATGATGCCGGTGCCCTCCGAAGCCGGCTGCAGATAGACCCGGGTCGCGCCATGCTGGCCGTAGACCGCGTAGTAGAGGGTGCCCTGGTTGAGTGGGATCTTCTGGAGATGGCCCCGGGCCTCTTCCATCGCCTTCTGGATCGCGAGCGGCACCTCGCGGGCCTTGCCATAGCCGAAGCCCACCCGGCCGTGTCCATCCCCCACGACCGTGAGCGCGGCAAAGCCGAAACGCCGGCCGCCCTTCACGACCTTGGCGACCCGGTTGACGGCCACGAGCTTTTCCTGGAATTCGTTCGTTTCGGGAGTGTCTCTCGCCATGAATGATCTCTCGGCCAAAATCTAGAATTGGAGCCCGTGCGAACGCGCGGCTTCCGCCAGCGCCTGCACGCGCCCGTGATACTTGAAGCCCGAGCGGTCGAAGGCCACCCGCTCGATCCCGAGCGCACGGGCCCGTTCCGCGAGGACCTCCCCCACCCGCACGGCGCGATCGGTCTTTTTGGCCCCGTCCGGGCAGCGCTCGCGGACCGCGCTCTCGAGGCTCGAAGCCTGGACGAGCACCCGTTCACCCTGAGGGGTAAAAATCTGCGCATAGATGTGTCGCGGTGAACGGTACACGGTGAGGCGCATCACGCCGAGGCGCGCGATCCGCGCACGGGTCCGGCGCGCCCGTTTCAGGCGGGCCTCTTTCTTGCTCTTGCCCTGGATCCGGATCGTCATTTCTTCTTCGTCTCCTTCAGTTTCAACACCTCGCCCGCATACCGGACGCCTTTGCCCTTGTAAGGGTCCGAGCGCCGGAACGAGCGGATTTCCGACGCGATCTGCCCGACCCGCTGGCGGTCACAGCCGCGCACCACGATCTCGGTCTGCGAAGGGGTCTCGACCGAGATCTCGGGCGGGATGGGATAAAGGATCGGCTTGGAATAGCCGAGGGCCAGCTGGAGCACCTTCCCCTGCATCTGGGCGCGGTAGCCCACTCCCGTGAGTTCGAGCCGGCGCTCAAATCCCTGGCTCACGCCCCTGACCATATTGGCCAGGATCGAGCGGATGGTTCCGGACAGTGCATTCGCCGCCCGTCCGCCGCCCGCCTCGCGCACACGGAGTTCGGAGCCGGCCTGATCCACCGCAACCGGCGCCGGCAGGTCGAGCGCCAAGGCGCCCCGTGGTCCACGGACCTCGACGTGGGGACCCTGGAGTTCGACCGTGACTCCCTTGGGCACGGCAATCGGGTTTTTGCCTACTCTCGACATGGCAGCGGCCTCAGGAAACCAGACACAGAATTTCTCCACCCTCGCCGAGGGCACGCGCCGCACGGTCGCTCATCACGCCGCGCGAGGTCGAAATCACCGCCACGCCATAGCCATTTTGCACCCGTGGCAGGCGACGCCGGTCGCGGTAAACCCGGAGGCCGGGTCGGCTCACACGCCTCAGCATGCGGATGGCGGGCTTGCCTTCGTGGTAACGCAGCCGGATCGAGAGCAGGGGGATCGGGCCTTCGGCCCGTTCCTGGACCTCCTCGAGATAGCCTTCCTCCTTGAGGACCCGCGCCACCTCCCGCTTGAGACTGGAAGACGGCAGCTCGACATCCGGCAGTCCCGCACGCTGGGCATTGCGGATACGGGTCAGGAGATCAGCCAACGGGTCTGACATCGTCATGGTCGTGCTCCTACCAGCTCGCCTTGTGGAGTCCGGGAATGTCCCCGCGCATCGCCAGTTCCCGCAGCGCCATGCGGCCCAGTCCGAACTTCCGGTAGACGCCACGCGGCCGGCCGCTCTGGGCACAGCGGCGGCGCTGGCGGCAGGGGCTGCCGTCCCGCGGCAGTTCCGCCAGCGTGTTCGCGGCATTGCGGCGTTCCTCGGGCGTGAGATGGAGGTCGCGGACGGCCTTGCGCAACTCGGCGCGCCGGGACCGGTCACGCTGGGCCGCCTGCTGGCGCTTCAGTTCGCGGTTGATCATCGATTTCTTGGCCATGGTCGTCTCTCGGTTCTCAGTTCCTGAACGGGAAGGAAAAGGCCCGAAGCAGCGCACGGGCTTCCTCATCGGTGCGGGCCGTGGTTGTGAAGTTGATGTCCATCCCGCGCAAGGCATCGATCTTGTCGTAATCGATCTCGGGGAAAATGATCTGCTCACGAATCCCGAGCGTATAGTTCCCGCGTCCGTCGAAAGCCCGGGCGTTCAACCCCCGGAAATCGCGTATGCGCGGGATCGCGACCTGGATCAGCCGGTCCAGGAACTCGTACATGCGGGCGCGCCGGAGCGTGACCTTGCACCCGATCGGCCATCCTTCGCGGACCTTGAAACTCGCGATCGACTGGCGGGCATGGGTGATCTGGGGACGCTGGCCCGTGATGGCGGCCAGATCCGCGACGGCATGATCGATGATCTTGCGGTCGGCGGTCGCTTCGCCCACGCCCATGTTCACCGTGATCTTGACGATCCGCGGAACGGCCATGCGGTTGGAATAGCCGAACTCCCGCGTGAGACGCGGGACCACCTCGTTTTCATAAAAGGCTTTCAAGCGGACCATGGCCTCTCCTCAGACATCGACGGATTCTCCGGTCGAGCGGAAGACGCGCACCTTGCGTCCGTCGGCGAGCTTGCGGAATCCGATCCGGCCCGGTTTTTTCTCGGCCGGGTTGTAGATCATCACGTTCGACAGATGGAGCGGGGCCTCCCGTTCCACGATGCCGCCCTGTGTCTGGGTGTTGGGATTGGGCTTGAGATGCTTTTTGACCATGTGCACCCCCTCCACCCAGACCCGGTCGCCATCCACGCGCAGCACGATGCCACGCCGCCCCCGGTCGCGGCCCGCGATGATCATCACTTCGTCACTCTTCCGGATACGCTTCATGGACCGAACCTCACAGGACTTCCGGCGCGAGCGAGACGATGCGCATGAAACGCTCCGTCCTGAGCTCGCGCGTGACGGGACCGAAAATGCGCGTGCCGATCGGCTCGAGCTTGTTGTTGAGGAGCACCGCCGCATTGGTATCGAAGCGGATCAGGGAGCCGTCCGCGCGCCGGATCCCGCTCCGGGTCCGGACCACGAGCGCATCGTAGACCTCGCCTTTTTTGACCTTGCCACGCGGCATGGCTTCGCTGACACTGACCTTGACGATGTCTCCGATGCCCGCATAGCGGCGTTTGGATCCGCCGAGGACCTTGATGCAGCGCAGGCGCCGCGCCCCGCTGTTGTCGGCCGAAAGCAGGACCGTCTCCATCTGGATCATGGATGCGACTCCAAAGCCTCGCCGGCATGGGCGGACGTCTCGCCGGAGCGCAAAAGGATCGCCTCGACCCGCCAGGCCTTGCGTTTCGAGAAGGGCCGGCACTCGCAGAGGCGGACGAGATCCCCCGCCTGGACCTGGCCGCCCTCGTCGTGGGCCATGACCCGGCTCCGGTGACGGACATACTTGTGGTATTTCGGATGGCGGACCTGGCGCACCATCTCGACGACGACCGACTGCTGGCGCGAGGAGCGAATCGCGCGCCCCACGAGCGTACGGGCATTCGAGGTCTTGGGCTCGGCGGTCATGATGCCTGCTCCGGCTGACGGCGACGCTCGCCGAGGAGGGTCAGGATGCGGGCCGCTTCGCGCCGGGCCTCTCGGATCTGGTGCGGCTTGGCAAGCTGCCCCATCCCGCGTTCCAGCCGGAGCCGGGCCAGCGTCCGCTTCTGTTCGAGCCAGGCTGCCTGCAGTTGTTCGACGGTCTGAGTCCGCCTATTCGTCGTTTTCATCCGAGCACCGTCCGCGAAACAAAATGGGTCCGGATCGGGAGCTTGGCCGCGGCCAGCTTGAGGGCTTCCCGCGCCGTGGTTTCAGTCACGCCTTCCATCTCGTAAAGCACGAATCCGGGACGGATCCGGGCCGCCCAGTACTCGACATTGCCTTTGCCGCTGCCCATCCGCACCTCGAGCGGCTTGCGGGTGACCGGCACATCCGGAAACACGCGGATCCAGATTTTCCCGCCGCGCTTCACGTGGTGGGTGATGGCACGCCGTGCGGCCTCGATCTGGCGCGCGGTCACCAGGCCGGCTTCAGTCGCCTTGAGCCCGAACTCGCCGAACGCAACCGTCTGCCCGCGGGTCGCGAGTCCACGGTTGCGGCCTTTCTGCTGCTTTCGGTATTTGGTGCGTTTCGGTTGCAACATGGATCAGCGCTCTCGGAAAGTCACGGGGTGGCAGGTTCGGCTTCCGCCGGTGCCACGATCGGGTCGATCAGCTCGCCCTTGAAAATCCAGACCTTGACACCGATCGTGCCATAGGTCGTCTTCGCGACGGCCTGCCCGAAATCGATGTCGGCACGCAGCGTGTGCAAAGGTACCCGCCCCTCGTGATACCACTCGTTGCGGGCGATCTCGGCACCATTGAGCCGGCCCGAGACACGCACCTTGACACCCAGCGCGCCGGTGCGCATGGCGGATGTGACCGCGCGCCGCATGGCGCGCCGGAACATGATCCGACGCTCGAGCTGCTCGGCGATGCCCTGGGCCACGAGTGTCGCGTCGAGCTCGGGCTTGCGGATTTCCTGGATATGAAGGTTCACTTCGCTGCCCTTGAGTCGGCCCGCGAGCGCCTTCTCCAGCGCCGCGATTTCCTCGCCACGCTTGCCGATCACCATCCCGGGACGGGCGGTATGCAGGGTGACCTCGCATTGGTTGCCCCGCCTCAGGATCTCGATCCGGCTCACGGCTGCCTGGGACAGGCGGCTCCGGAGATAGCGGCGGATTTCGGTGTCGGTCCCGAGCTGGCTGACGAATTCTTTCCGCTCCGCGTACCAACGGGAGTTCCACTCGTTCGAGATGCCGAGACGAAAACCGATGGGATTGACTTTCTGACCCATGCAACCCCCTAACGATCCGCGACCGTGACGGTGATGTGACTGGTACGTTTGATGATCACGTTGGAGCGCCCCCGGGCGCGCGCATGGAAGCGCTTGAGGCGTGGGCCCTCGTCCACACAGATCTTGGCGACTTTGAGTTCGTCCACATCTGCCCCCTGGTTGTTCTCCGCGTTGGCAATGGCGGATTCCAAAACCTTGAGCACGGTCGCAGAGGCGGCGCGGTGACCGAATTTCAGGATCTCGAGTGCACGGGACACGGGCTTGCCCCGGACGAGGTCGGCCGTGAGGCGCGCCTTCTGGGGCGAGATCCGGGCAAAACGGTGAGAGGCGGTTGCACGCATCGATCAGCCCGCCTTGGCCGCCGGAGCCGGGGTCTTCTTGTCCGCGGGATGTCCCTTGAAGGTCCGGGTCGGGGCAAATTCACCCAGTTTGTGCCCGACCATGTTCTCCGAGATCAGGACCGGCAGGTGCTGCCGGCCGTTATGCACGGACAGGGTGAGCCCGACCATGTCCGGAATGATCATCGATCGCCTGGACCAGGTCTTGATCGGACGCTTGCTGTGCGCCGCCCCGGCCTCGGCCACCTTACGGGCGAGATGGGGGTCGACAAAGGGTCCTTTACGAATGGATCTCGGCACGATGACGAACCTCGCTTACTTCAATTCGCGACGGCGCACGATCAGTCGATCGGTGCGCTTGTTGTGACGGGTCTTGTAGCCTTTCGCCGGCTGGCCCCACGGTGACTGGGGATGGTTGCCCTTGCCGCGGCCTTCGCCTCCGCCGTGCGGGTGGTCGACCGGATTCATGGCCACCCCCCGGACCGTCGGACGGATCCCGCGGTGGCGCTTCGCGCCAGCCTTGCCCAGGGATTCGAGATTGTGTTCGAGATGGCCGACCTCCCCGATCGACGCCCGGCAATCCACGTGGACCTTGCGAAGCTCGCCCGAGCGCAACCGGAGGGTGACGTAGCGCCCTTCCCGGGCGACGAGTTGGGCACTCGCACCAGCACTTCGGGCCAGCTGGGCACCGCGGCCAACCTTGAGCTCGACCGCATGCACCTGGGACCCGACGGGAATGTTCCGCAGCGGCAGGCAGTTGCCGGGACGGATCGGCGCCTGAGCGCCGGACTGGACGGTATCGCCCACGGTGAGACCCTGGGCGGCGAGGATGTAACGGCGCTCGCCGTCACCATAGAGCAGCAAGGCCAGGTGTGCCGTCCGGTTCGGGTCGTACTCGATGCGTTCCACTCGGGCGGGAATCGCATCCTTGTCGCGCCGGAAGTCGACGATCCGGTAGCGCCGGGCATGCCCGCCGCCACGATGGCGCAGGCAGATCCGGCCGAGATTGTTGCGCCCGCCGTGCTTCGGATTGGGCTCGACGAGCGGCGCATGGGGCTCGCCCCGGTAGAGCCCGGGGGTCTTGACCTCGAGGACAAAGCGCCTCCCCGGCGAGGTCGGTCTCGGTTTGACGAGTGTCATGGGGACATCTCCGCGCGGGTGGTCAGGATCCGGTCCATCATTCCGTGCCTCCGGAGAGATCCAGAGACTGGCCGGGGGCCAGGACGACATAAGCCTTTTTGAAGCCGCTGCGGCGACCGGAACGGTTGCCGTGACGCTTCGTCTTGCCGGGCATGCGAGCCAAGGTGACCCGGGCGACCTCAACCTGGAACAGGACTTCGACCGCCTTCTGGATGCTGTGCTTGTCGGCCAGGTCGCTCACCCGGAAGACATACTGCTTGTGTTCGCTCGCGAGGCGGGTCGCCTTCTCCGTGAGGTGCGGACCCAGGATGAGATCGTGGAGAACGGGGGCGTGGGTACTCATGAAAGCCGGGCCTCGAGTGCCTTCCAGGCGGGGAGCGTCATCAGGACTTTTTCATAGCGGAGGAGGGCCACCGGATTGAGCCGGGTGAGTGGGCAGAGCTCGGCCCAGGTCAGGTTGCGCGCGGCGAGCGTGAGTCTTTCATCGGTCGCCTCGGTCACGATGAGGACATTGTCAAGCTGCCAGGTTTTGAGCTGCGCGACGAGATCCCGGGTTTTCGGGGCTTCGAGCCTGAGTTCCGGCACGAGCACGAGGCATTCCCGGCGGATGAGTTCGCTCACGATCGAGCGCATGGCGCCCCGATACATGCTGCGGTTGATTTTCTGGGCATGGCTCCGGGTGCGGGCGGCAAAGGTCCGTCCACCGCCGCGCCAGAGCGGACTCCGGATGCTGCCAGCCCGTGCACGCCCGGTGCCTTTCTGGCGCCAGGGCTTGCGTCCGCCGCCGCGGACCTCCGCCTTGGATTTCTGCCCCTTCGTGCCCTGGCGGCCAGTGGCCAGGTAGGCGGTCACGACCTGGTGCACCAGGGATTCATTGAAGGGGGTTTCGAATGCACCGCCGGCCACCTCGACCGGAGTGCTATCCGCCGCAAGCAGACGGAGCTTCATGGACGGCCTCCCTGCGGGAGCTGTTTCACGGCCGGAGTGACTGCAATCACGGTGCCCGGAGATCCCGGAACGGCACCCGCGACGAGCAGGAGACCGCGCTCCGCATCGACGCGCAAGACCTTGAGATTCTGGATCCGCCGGACCGTATGGCCGAGGTGGCCGGCCATTTTCTTGCCCTTGAAGACCCGCCCCGGGGTCTGGCGCTGGCCGATCGAGCCGGGCGCACGGTGGGCGCGCGAGTTTCCATGCGTGGCATCCTGGCTCGAGAAATGGTGGCGCTTGATGGTGCCAGCGAAACCCTTGCCGCGGCTGAGTCCCTGGACGTCCACATCCTGACCGGCCTGGAAGATCGTGACCGGGACCGGCTGGCCGACTGCATATCGACCCAGTTCAGCTTCCGCAAGCACCCACTCGTGGAGTCCCGCACCGGGTTCGATCCCGGCGCGATCATGGTGTCCCTTGAGCGCGCGGGTGACCCGTATCGGACGACGCCGACCATGGGCCACCTGGAGGGCCTGGTAGCCGTCCTGTTCCGCGGTCTTGACCTGGGCGACGCGGTTATCCTGAACCTCGATCACGGTTGCCGCCACCACGGCACCGGCCTCGGTCACGTAACGCGTCATGCCACATTTGCGGCCGATTACGCCTATCGTCATCGCGACTTATTCCTCTGGGTTTCCGATTACGATTGACCGGAGACCGGGTGAAAATCAATCAAGTGAACCTTGAATGATACAAATAATCTTTCAGAAAATCAACTGGGGCCCGTCAGTTGAGCTGGATTTTGACATCCACCCCGGCCGCAAGGCTCAGTTTCATCAGTGAATCGACGGTCTTGTCCGTCGGTTCCAGAATATCGATCAGGCGCTTGTGGGTACGGATCTCGTACTGGTCGCGCGCATCCTTGTCGGCATTCGGAGAGACGAGCAGCGTATAGCGCTCGCAGCGCACCGGGAGCGGGATCGGTCCCAGGACCTTGGCGCCACTGCGCTTCGCAGTGTCGAGAATCTCGCGCGCAGCCTTGTCGATCAGGCGGTGATCGAAAGATTTGAGACGGATCCGGATTCGTTGCTGCTGTACCATGACCTGACTCCTGCCCCCGCTCACGCGAGGATCTTGCTGACGACGCCGGCGCCCACGGTGTGGCCCCCTTCCCGGATCGCAAACCGCAACCCTTCCTCCATC
>JAJZNM010000105.1 GCA_021852325.1 Pseudomonadota bacterium | reverse complement strand
CCACGAGATCGAGGATCGGCTCGCCAATGCCGATGTGATCGACCTGGCCGATCTCCATCCGGAAGGACGGGTCGTGTTCGGTTCGACCGTGCTGGTCCTGGATGTCGACCGGGATCAAACCCTGCGCTATGAGATCGTCGGTGCCGACGAGGCTGACCTCAGCCTGTCCCGCATTTCGAACACGTCACCCCTGGCACGTGCCCTGATCGGTCGCCTGGTGGGAGATGAGGTGGAAGTGCAGGTGCCCGGCGGGGTGCTGCACCTCGAAATCCGTGAAGTGCACTATGACTAGCCAGGCGCCGGCCGCAGCCCTGCCGGTGATTGCGCTCGCCTGCTCGTTCGGATCGTATGTCTCCCTGGTCTGCCTCGCGCCCTTCTGGATCGACCGCTTTCCCCCGGGCCCCCTGTTGCAAACCGTCCTCGGGACCACCTTCGGGGTGCTCGGCGTGTGCGCTTGCTTCTGGCTCGCCCTGGCCTTTGTTTTCCAGTGGATTTCAGATCACGGGCCCCAAAGGCACTCCCGAGCCTCTCCGGTGCCGCGCCCGCGGGTTCTCGGCACCGCGGTTGCTCTGTCGGGGGTCTGGGTGGCGGTCATCGTGCCACTGACCGGGGCGCTCGCGACCCATGTGCGCCGGCATGAAATGTGGTTTTTTCTGGCACATGCCTTGTCGGTGATCCTCCTGGCCGTGATCATGGCGCTCGAGATCTGGGGGATGGCCGCACTCACCCGCGTGCCATGACCGCCCGGCGTGACCGGCGCTGGATGGTCGAACACCTGCGTGATCCCTATGTCCGCAAAGCCCGGCAGGAGGGCTATCGCACACGGGCGAGTTTCAAGCTGGCCGAACTCGACCAGCGGGAGCATTTGATCCACCCAGGGCAGGTCATCGTGGACCTTGGTGCCGCGCCCGGGGGCTGGAGCCAGTACGCCCGGCGGGTGGCCGGTCCGTCCGGGCGGGTCGTAGCGATCGACCGGCTGCCGTTGGCCGGGCTCACGGGGGTCGAGATCCTCACCTGTGACCTCCGCGAGGGCGATGTCGTCCGCGAGCGGCTCCGGGCGTTGGGAGTGGAACCGGGCGGGATCGGACTTGTTTTATCCGATATGGCCCCCAATATCACAGGAGATCCATCGGTTGACCAGGCCCGGATGCTCGAACTCGGAATGTGTGCGCTCGACCTCGCGCGCACCTGGCTGGCGCCGGGTGGGGATCTGCTGGTCAAGTTTTTCCAGGGATCGGAGTGCCCGGTGATGCGGGAGGTCCTCGAGGGGGAGTTTGCCCGGGTCAAGCTCGTGAAGCCTCGCGCCTCGCGCGCGCGGAGCGCGGAGGTTTATTTTTTGGCGCGCAACCGGCGCTTGGTGTAGTCTAGAGGAGTCTCGGACCGTGAAAACAGCCGGTTGATGCCGGCTGGCGGCGAGGCGCGGAGGGTTGATACCGGTGAATGAGCAGCTCAAGACCGCATTGCTTTGGGGATTGGTCATCGCGGCCATCTTCTTCTTTGTCATGCACTTCGGACAAAGCCCCACGCGGGCGCAACCGATCACGTTTTCACAGTTCATCCGCGACGTGCACAGCCATGACGTCACGAGTGTGACCCTCCAGGAAAACAAAGTCACCGGCCAGCTGAGTTCGGGGACGCGTTTCACCACCTACAATCCTGAAACCAACAATACCGCGCTTCTCGACCGACTGGAGCGCGATCATGTGCGGATCATCGCGAAGCCGCCGCCCGAGCCGTCCTTTTTCATGAGCCTGCTCGAGAACGTGCTGCCCTTCGTGCTCCTGATCGGGCTTTGGTGGTGGCTCATGCGCAGCATGATGCAGGGCGGCGGCGGGCGCGGAGCGCTCTCGTTCGGCAAGAGCCGCGCCAAGCTCATGACCGAAGACCAGGTCCGGATCACGTTTGCGGATGTCGCTGGGGTCGATGAAGCCAAGGAGGAAGTCATCGAACTCGTCGAGTTCCTGAAAGATCCCGGCAAGTTCCAGCGCCTGGGTGGACGCATTCCGCGTGGCGTGCTCCTCGTCGGATCACCTGGAACGGGCAAGACGCTTCTCGCGAAGGCGATCGCGGGCGAGGCCAAGGTGCCCTTTTTCAGCATCTCCGGATCCGATTTCGTCGAGATGTTCGTCGGGGTGGGAGCCTCGCGGGTCCGTGACATGTTCGAGCAGGCGAAAAAGCATGCCCCCTGCATCGTCTTCATTGACTAGATCGACGCGGTCGGCCGTCACCGCGGCGCTGGCCTCGGAGGCGGGCATGACGAGCGCGAACAGACACTCAACCAGCTTTTGGTCGAAATGGACGGTTTTTCGGGCAATGAGGGGGTGATTGTGATCGCCGCCACCAACCGGCCCGATGTGCTCGATCCGGCCCTGTTGCGGCCCGGACGCTTCGACCGGCAGGTCATCGTGCCCCTGCCGGATGTCCGGGGGCGTGAACAGATCGTGCGTGTCCACATGCGCCGGCTGCCGATCGGGGATGATGTGCGTCCCGAGATCATTGCCCGGGGCACGCCGGGATTTTCCGGTGCGGATCTCATGAATCTGGTCAACGAGGCCGCACTGATCGCGGCACGGAAAAATTCGCGCGTCGTGGCCATGACGGATTTCGAAAAGGCGAAGGACAAGATCCTGATGGGGGTCGAACGCCGTTCGATGGTGATGAGCGACAAGGAAAAGCTGCTCACCGCCTACCACGAGGCGGGTCACGCGATCGTCGGACTCCATGTGCCCGATCACGATCCCGTGTACAAAGTGAGCATCATCCCGCGTGGCCGGGCGCTCGGGGTCACGATGTTCCTGCCTGAGACGGACCGCTACAGCTACAGCAAGCAGCGCTTGGACAGCCAGATCTGCAGCCTCTTTGGCGGCCGTGTGGCGGAGGAGTTGGTATTTGGCCAGGACCAGGTCACGACCGGCGCCTCGAACGACATCGAGCGGGCCACCGAAATTGCCAGAAACATGGTCACCAAGTGGGGATTGTCGGACCGGCTCGGCCCACAGGCGTACAGCGAAGAGGAGGGCGAAGTCTTCCTCGGCCACTCCGTGTCGCGCCACAAGCAGGTTTCGGACGAGACGAGCCACATCATCGACGAGGAGGTGCGCAACATCATCAACCGGAACTACGCCGCGGCGCAGTCGATTCTTACCACCCACCGGGCCCACCTCGATATGATGGCCGATGCCCTGGTCCGTTATGAGACCATTGGTCTCGACCAGATCCAGGACATCCTCGCGGGTAAATCCCCCCGTCCCCCGGCAGGCTGGGACGATTCCGGCAGCAGCGGCGTGCCCGCCACGGCGGCGCCTGCCGCGCCCGGCGGCAATGCCAAGGAAGGGACCATCGGGGGTCCCGCGAGCCAGCACTGAGACCGGTGCACGCCTTGTCCTGGGCGGGCCTCGACCTCGACCACCCGAGAGTGGTCGGGGTGCTCAATGTGACACCCGATTCTTTCTATGACGGGGGGCGCTATGCCGACGTCGGTCGCGCCGTGGCGCATGCCCATCAACTGGCCGATGAGGGTGCCGACCTCATCGAGATCGGTGGTGAATCGACCCGGCCGGGCGCCCGGCGCGTGCCGCTCGAGGAAGAGCGGCGGCGGGTCCTCCCGGTGATCGCGGCGGTTGCCCGGGAAGTTACCCTGCCCATGGCGGTTGACACAAGTCAGCCCGAGATCATGCAGGCCGCCCACGAAGCCGGTGCCCGGGTGATCAACGACGTTCGGGGATTCCGCCACCCCGGTGCGCTCGCGACCGTCGCCCGGCTCCGGGTTTCGATCTGCATCATGCACATGCAGGGCGAACCCGGGACCATGCAGGACCATCCCGTCTACGAGGATGTCCTCGAGGAGGTGGCGCGCGATCTGGACGGGCGCGCACAAGCGGCCCAGGCGGCGGGGGTGGCACGAGACGACATCGCGGTTGATCCCGGCTTTGGATTCGGGAAAACCCAGGCGCACAATCTCGCCCTGTTGAGCGGGCTCGGGCACCTGTCTGGCCTCGGCTATCCGCTCATGGTGGGGTTGTCGCGCAAGTCGTTGATCGGCGCGCTGACCGGGCGTGCACCTGGCGAGCGCCTGGCCGGGAGTCTTGCGGCGGCCATGCTCGCGCTCGAATCCGGGGCACGGCTCGTCCGGACCCATGATGTGGCTGAAACGCGGGACGTGATCCGGATCTTCGAGGCGACGCATGGCTCGTCCCCGATTGCGGCCTGAACGGCCGATGCGAACCGAACCCGCTCAGCGTGTGCGGGAGACGGCGGAGGGAGCTGGTCGGCGCAGGTTTTTTGGGACCGATGGCATCCGCGGCGAAGTCGGGCTGCCACCGATGACCCCCGAATGGGTGCTCAAGCTCGGATGGGCCGCAGGCTGTGTTCTCGGACGCGACCAGGCCCATCGGGGCGTCGTGATCGGGAAAGATACCCGCAACTCAGGATACCTTTTCGAGTCTGCCCTCGAGTCGGGCCTCTCGGCCGCGGGTGCCTCGGTCTTTCTCCTGGGCCCGTTCCCGACGCCGGGGGTCTCCTACCTCACGACCGCGATCGGTGCCGCGGCCGGAGTTGTGATCAGCGCTTCGCATAACCCCTACGAGGACAATGGGATCAAGTTTTTTGGCCCGGATGGACGCAAACTCCCCGATGCCCTCGAGCGGGAGATCGAGGAGCGGTTGCAAGAGCCCCTGAAACTCGTTTCACTGGGCACGCTCGGCCAGGTGCGGCGTCTGGACGACGCCAATGAACGGTATCTCGATTTCTGCCTGGCTTCGGTCCCCGCCGACATGAGCCTGTCCGGATGGACGATTTGCGTGGACTGTGCCCATGGGGCAACCTACCGGCTCGCGCCCGCCCTGTTCGAACGGCTGGGCGCACGCGTCATCCCGATCGGGGTGGATCCCAACGGGGTCAACATCAACCACGAAGTGGGTTCCCTTCATCCCGAAACCCTCGCCCGCACGGTGCTGGCCCATCGGGCCGACCTTGGCGTGGCATTCGATGGCGACGGGGATCGTGTGATCCTCGTCGATGCGGGTGGCGAGATCGTCGACGGTGACGCCGTGCTCTACATCCTGGCCTGTGACCGCCTCGCGGAACATCGCCTGCACGGTCCTGTGGTCGGCACGGTGATGAGCAACCTCGGACTCGAGGAATCGCTCCGCGAGCGCCAGATCCCGTTTTGCCGGGCACCGGTCGGCGACCGCCACGTGCTGGCCCGTCTCGAAGCGGAGGGGGGTGTGCTCGGTGGCGAGAGCTCCGGGCATGTCATCCATCTCGACCTGTCCCCCACGGGCGATGGCCTGATCACCGCGCTTCAGGTGATCCGTGCGATCTGGCGCGAGGCGCGTCCACTCTCGAGCCTCCTTTCCGGGCTCAACCGTTATCCGCAGAAGACGGTCAATATCGCCTGGCCACGGGATTGCGGGCTGCCGGATTCCCAGGAGATGAGCCCGGATCTCGAATCTGCCCGGCGGCTTCTCGGCAGTCCGGCCAGGATCCTGATCCGTCCCTCCGGAACCGAGCCGCTCCTCCGGGTGACGGTCGAGGGCGGTGAAGCGGGTACCCTGGAGCAGGCGACGAGGCAGCTCGTCGAACGGCTCACCGAGCTGCGGGATGCCGCACGGTGAACCGGGATTCGCCGCGGACTCCCGTTGCCGGTCACCGGGGGAAGACCCTCATCGCGAACTGGAAGCTCCAGGGCACCGGCCCCCATCTCGATCAGTGGATCCAGGCGGTTCAAGGGCTCGAGGAAATCCATTCGCGACCGATCCAGGTCATTTTGTGTCCGCCCGCGGTCTGGCTCGAGCGGGCCCGGGGGCGCCTCCACGAGGGGGCCCTCGCGCTCGGCATCCAGAATGTCTCGGCCGAGTCCGCGGGACCCTTCACGGGTGAGATTTCAGCGGCCATGGCCTACGAGGCGGGGGCACGCTATGCCCTCGTCGGCCATTCCGAGCGCCGGAGGCTTTTCGGGGAGACCGACCCCGTGGTGGCCCGCAAAGCCGAACAGTCGGCGCGGGCCGGGCTCACGCCGATCGTTTGTATCGGGGAGACTGCAGAGGAGCGGCGTGCGGGCGAAACGGAGCGGGTGCTCGCGAGGCAGCTCGGGGCCCTGGACCGCCTCTCGACCGAGGCGTTGAATGCCCTCTGGATTGCCTATGAGCCGGTCTGGTCCATCGGCACTGGGATCCCGGCCACGGCGGACAACCTCCGCGAGGTTGCGGCCTGGATCCGGAGCCATGTGGCAGCATCTGATGCTACAATGGCCGACCGGCTTCGCCTGTTTTACGGAGGCAGTGTGGGTGCCGGGAACGCGGCCGTACTCGGTGCGCTCGATGGAGTGGATGGTCTGCTCGTCGGTGGCGCGTCGGTCGAAGCGGATTCCATGGTCGCGCTCTGCCGGTCCATGGCGGGAGGGATGCCGAAAAGTGGCTGCGGAGCGGATTCATCCTTGAGGGGCTAGGGTTCACGATGTTGCTGATACTGTTGACTGCTTTTCAGTTTGTGCTGGCGATCCTGCTGCTCGTCATCATCCTCTTGCAGCATGGCAAAGGTGCGGATGCGGGAGCCGGATTCGGGGCGGGTGCCTCGGGGACGGTATTCGGCGCACGAGGAGCCGCCAACTTCCTCAGCCGGACGACGGCCATCGCCGCAGTGCTCTTTTTTGCAAACTGCATTGCCCTGACGTATGTGACACAAGCGGGAGGTGGAGCGGGCGCTGGCGCCGGGCTCGTCTTGCGGGCCAAGCCGCATCAGGTGATCCGGGTGCCCAAGTCTTCGAAACCGCTCCCGGCCCCCGTCAAGGCCTCCCGGCCGCTTCCGGCTCCGGGCACGAAAGGTTGACGGTCCGGTTGCAGGGGAGGAAGGTCTCGGTACTCGCCGACGTGGTGGAATTGGTAGACACGCCGTCTTGAGGGGGCGGTGGCGCGAGCCGTGTGAGTTCGAGTCTCACCGTCGGCACCAGTGAGGGAAAAACCGGCCGGGTCGGACCAATGACCGGTACCGCGTGGCCCGGATGCAGAGCAGGTCCGGGTTGCATCGGTTAAAATAACAGCATCGACTTCGAGGCCCTGCACTCGCGATGCTTCCAAACTACCTGACCGTTCTCCTGTTCCTGGGTGTCGGCGTAGCGGTCGGTACGGCATTGCTCTCGCTGGGATTCCTGCTCGGGCCGCGCCGGCGCGATCCGGCCAAGACCCGGCCTTATGAATGCGGGTTCGAGCCGTTCGAAGACGCCCGCATGAAGTTCGAAGTCCGTTACTACCTGGTCGCAATCCTCTTCATCCTGTTTGATCTCGAGATCACCTTCCTCTTTCCCTGGGCGGTTGCGTTGCGCAACATCGGCTGGCCCGGTTTCTGGGCCATGGCGCTTTTTCTCCTGGTCCTCGTCGTGGGATTCCTTTACGAGTGGAGCAAGGGGGGACTGGAATGGGAATGAGCGGAGCGAGACTGCCCCCTGAACTTGGACATCTGGACCGGACCGGCTATGCCACGACGTCTCTGGACCAGCTCGTCAACTGGGCGCGGACCGGTTCGCTCTGGCCCATGACCTTCGGACTGGCCTGCTGTGCCGTCGAGATGATGCATGCCGGGGCCGCCCGTTATGACCTGGACCAGTTTGGGGTCGTGTTCCGGCCGAGTCCCCGCCAATCCGATGTGATGATCGTGGCCGGGACGCTCGTCAACAAGATGGCCCCCGCCTTAAGGCGCGTTTACGACCAGATGCCGGAACCCAAGTGGGTGATTTCCATGGGATCGTGTGCCAATGGCGGTGGCTACTACCACTACTCCTACTCGGTGGTCCGGGGCTGTGACCGCATCGTGCCCGTCGACATCTATGTCCCGGGATGCCCCCCGACCGCCGAGGCGCTGCTGTATGGGATTCTGCAGCTGCAGAAAAAAATCCGGCGGCAGAGAGCGCCTATCATCCAGGCGGCTTCATGACCGATCCCGTGCAATCGGCCCCCGACGAACTGCGCGGCCGGATCCTCGGCGTGTGGCCGGAGGCTGCGGTCACGGTCAATCGCGTCGGGGAAGTGGTGTGGACGGTGGCCCCGGACCAGCTCTTCACGGTGATGAAGACGCTTCGGGACGATCCGCGTTTCCATTTCGAGCAGCTGATCGATGTCACGGCCGTCGACTACCTCACCTACGGCGAGGAAGACTGGGTGACCGAGTCCAGCACACAAACCGGATTCAGCCGGGCAGTGACCCGTGACCCGGTCACGGATCGTGCGACCCGGGCCGACCGGCCGGCGGGGCGTTTTGCCGTCGTCTATCACCTCTTGTCCCTGTCCGAGAACTGGCGCCTGCGGCTCAAGGTGTTCACGAACGCGGATGCGGTACCTGAGATCCCCTCGGTCGTTCCCCTCTACGCCTCCGCCAACTGGTTCGAACGTGAAGTCTTTGATCTCTTCGGCATCCTGTTTGTCGGCCATCCCGACCTCCGCCGCATCCTCACCGACTATGGATTCATCGGCCACCCGTTCCGCAAGGACTTCCCGCTGTCCGGTGAAGTGGAGGTCCGATACGATCCCGAGGCCGGACGGGTGGTCTATGAACCCGTCTCGATCGTGCCCCGCCAGCTCGTGCCCCGGGTGATCCGGCACGATGCCCGTTACGCGGAGCCTGCCCCGCAACCGCCGCCCGAAGACCATGCCTGAGATCCAGAACTACACGATGAACTTCGGCCCCCAGCATCCGGCCGCACACGGGGTCCTGCGTCTCGTCCTCGAGATGGACGGCGAGGTGATCCGCAAGGTGGACCCCCATGTGGGACTCCTGCACCGGGCCACCGAGAAGCTCGCGGAAAGCAAACCCTTCAACCAGAGCATCGGCTATATGGACCGGCTCGACTACGTGTCCATGATGGCGAACGAGCACGCCTACGTCCTCGCCATCGAGCGCCTGCTCGGGATCGAAATTCCCCTTCGGGCCCGCTACATCCGGGTCCTGTTCGATGAACTGACCCGGATCACGAACCATCTGCTCTGGCTCGGAGCCCATGCACTCGACATCGGCGCGATGAGCGTGTTCCTGTACTGTTTCCGGGACCGGGAAGACATCATGGACATGTACGAAGCCGTCTCGGGCGCGCGCATGCATGCCACCTATTACCGCCCGGGCGGCGTGCATGCCGATCTGCCGGACCGGATGCCGCAATACGCGCCCTCGCGCTGGCGTTCCAAGCGGGAACTCCGCGAGCGCAACCGGAATCGCGAGGGATCCCTCCTGGATTTCATCCGCGATTTTACCGAGCGCTTCCCGAAGCGGATCGACGAGTCGGAAGCGCTGCTCACGGACAACCGGATCTGGAAACAGCGTACGGTCGGCATCGGGGTCGTCACGGCGGAACGCGCGCTCCAGCTCGGCTTCACGGGTCCTATGCTGCGCGGCTCCGGGGTGGCCTGGGATTTGCGGAAGTTGCAGCCCTATGAAGTCTATGACGAGCTCGAGTTCGACATCCCCATCGGGCGGATGGGCGACTGCTATGACCGTTACCTCGTGCGGATCGAGGAGATGCGCCAGTCGAACCGCCTGGTCCGTCAGTGCGTGGACTGGCTCGCGAGCCATCCGGGCCCGGTCCTCATTGATGACTACAAGGTGGTCGCTCCGCCGCGTGCCGTGATGAAGCACGACATGGAAGCCCTGATCCACCACTTCAAGCTGTTTACGGAAGGCTATGTGGTTCCGGAAGGAGAGGTCTACGCCGCGGTCGAGCACCCGAAGGGGGAGTTCGGGATCTATCTCGTGTCTGATGGCGCCAACAAGCCCTACCGGGTCAAGGTGCGCCCGGCCGGATTCCCGCATCTTGCCGCGCTGGACGAGATGTCCCGTGGCCACATGATTGCTGACCTGGTCGCGATCATCGGAACCCAGGATATCGTGTTCGGGGAGATCGACCGGTGACGGGCCGAGATCTCCTCACGCCGGACGTCCGGGCCGAGATCGACCGGTGGGTGGCCAAGTATCCGCCTTTCGGCAAGCGCTCGGCGGTGCTCGCCGCACTCCGGATCGTGCAGGAGAAAAACCATGGGTGGCTCAGCCCGGAAGCGCTGGAGGCGGTCGCCGGCTATCTCGGCCTGCCCCCGGTCGAGGTCGAGGAGGTGGCCAGCTTCTATTCGATGTATGAGCGCAAGCCGGTCGGCCGGCACACGATCTCGGTCTGCACAAATGTCTCATGCCTCATCTGTGGGGGCGAGTCGATCCTGTCCCACATCGAGAAACGCCTGGGCATCCGTCCCGGGCAGTCGACTCCGGATGGACGGTTCTATCTCAAGCCTGAGGAGGAATGTCTGGCCGCGTGTGCCGGTGCACCGATGATGATGGTCGATCACATCTACCACGAGCATCTCACGCCCGAGCGGGTGGACGAGATCCTGGATGGACTGCCATGAGTGACTGTCACGCGGGACCGGTTTGCTATGCCACCCTGGACCATGAGGTGCCGTGGAGTCTCGAGACCTATCGCGCGACCGGTGGCTACGAGGCCTGGGAGCGGATCCTCAAAGAAAAGATCCCACGAGCCTCGGTCATCGAGACCGTCAAGCAGTCCGGGTTGAGGGGGCGGGGAGGGGCCGGTTTCCCGACCGGCGTCAAATGGGGATTCATGCCGCAGGGCGGACAGGGCCCGAAGTATATCGTCTGCAACTCCGACGAAAGCGAGCCCGGGACCTGCAAGGACCGTGACATTCTCCGGTTCAACCCGCATGCCCTGGTCGAGGGGATGGCCATTGCGTGTTATGCAATGGGCGTGAACGTGGGTTACAACTACATCCGCGGGGAGTTCATGGACGAACCCTACCACCGCTTCGAGGCCGCTCTCGGGGAAGCGTACCGGGAGGGCTGGCTCGGCCCGGACATCCGGGGCAGCGGCGTTTCGATCGATCTCCATACCCATCTCGGTGCGGGCGCCTACATTTGCGGGGAGGAAACCGCGCTCCTCGAATCCCTCGAAGGCAAGAAGGGGTTCCCACGCTTCAAGCCGCCGTTCCCCGCGAGCTATGGGCTGTACGGGCACCCGACGACCATCAACAACACCGAAACCCTGGCCTCGGTTCCCGCCATCCTGAGACGGGGCGCCCAGTGGTTCGCAGACCAGGGGGTCCCGGGCGCCGGCGGGCCCAAGATCTTTTCGGTCACCGGTCATGTCGCCCGCCC
>JAJZNM010000075.1 GCA_021852325.1 Pseudomonadota bacterium | reverse complement strand
TTGGGATGCCCCCGCGATCCGGGCACTCAATCCTGGCGTCCCCCTTCCCCATCACCTGATCCTGCCGATCCACCGTAGTGACGGGAGCGGGGATACCTTCATTTTCACCCAATATCTCAGCTTTTCCACGCCATCCTGGATGCGTACCACCTCGTACGGAACGACCGTGAGCTGGCCACCGGTCCGCGACGGGATCGGCGCCACCGGGAATCCGGGTATGGTCCAGGCCCTGGACACGAACCCCTACGCGATCGCTTACATCGGCGTGAGTTACCGTTCCGCGATCGTCAAAGATCACCTCGGCCAGGCTCTCCTTGAGAATCGCGCAGGCCATTTTGTCTCGCTCACCCACGCGCATGTGCTGGCAGCGGTCCGTGCACGGGTCGCCGCAACCCCCCCGAACCAGGCCATCAGCCTCGTCTATGCGCCCGGGGTCGAGTCCTACCCCATCATTAACTATGAATATGTGGTCGTCGAAAAGCGTCAGCCAAGCTCCGCCCTGGCTACCGCGTTGCGCCAGTTTCTCGACTGGGCGATTTCGTCGAAAGGAGGCAATGCACCGTCATTCCTCAACCGTGTCGGGTTTGCGCCGCTGCCGCCCCGCGCGATCCTGCAGAGCGAAAAACAGATTTCAGAGATCCGCTAAACTGGCGGGGGCATTTGCTCTGCCCTGATCCGGCCGCCCGTCCGCGGGCGGCCTCCTGGGAGGTCTGACCGGGATATGTGGTTCCGACGCCTGTTATCGGCCTTTGCCCTGCTCGTGCCACTCATCCTCGTGGCCATCGCCGTCTTTCTGGTGAGCTATGCCTGGCCGGCCCTGCGTTTCAACCGGTTCGATTTCCTCCTGCATGACATCTGGAACATCGGCAACCAGTATGCGGCACCCATCCGGCAGCGTGGCGCAACGATCATGCCCGGGGCCAGGTTCGGGATTTTCTTCCTGGTAGTGGGTACCCTGGCCAGTGCCCTGATCGGCCTGCTCATCGCCTTCCCCCTCGGTCTCGGTGCCGCTTTGTTCCTGAGCGAGGCGGTGCCCCGGCGCCTCGGGCACCTGGTCTCCTTTTTCGTCGAACTGCTCGCGGCCATTCCCTCCGTTGTCTTCGGGCTGTGGGGGATCGTGTTCCTGGTGCCGTTGCTCAGCCATCATGTCTACCCGGTCCTTGCGGACACTCTCTATTTCCTTCCGTTCTTCAGGCGTCCGACGGGTTCGGGTTATGGCCTTTTAACCTCGGGCCTGATTCTCAGCCTCATGATCGTCCCGTTCATCGCCGCGACGTTGCGCGATGCCCTCCAGAGCCAGTCCCATGCGATGCGGGAGGCCGGCATCAGCCTCGGAGCCACGCGCTTCGAAGTAGCGACCCGGATCCTCCTGCCCGGGCAGAAAGTGGCGCTCGCAGGAGCCACGATGCTGGCATTCGGCCGGGCACTCGGTGAAACCATGGCCGTGCTCATGGTGAGCGGAAATGCCCTGAACTACCTGCCGCAAAACATTTACAGTCCCATTTCAACCATGGCGGCGTTCATCGTGGCGCAGCTCGACAGCGCGCTCGCGGATCCAACCGGCATGGCGGTCCGCTCGCTGGCCGAGATCGCGGTGCTCCTGCTCCTGATTTCGCTCCTCGTCAACGGGATCGCACGAGTGATGATCGGCACCCTCAAGGAGCACGCGTTGTGAGGCATCGGACTCCCCGGAGGCGGCACCCATGATCGCGACCCGGTTCTGGATCCGCTGGCGCCGTTTCAAAAGTGCGCTCGGCTGGACCCTGTCGGGCGCGGCCTTTCTGGCCCTCGCGGTCGCCATGCTCCAGATTCTGTTTTATGTCTTTGCGAAAGGGTTCACGAGTCTGTCCCTCAAACTCTTCACGGAAAACACGGTCGGCGTGGGTGGCGGGCTCAAAAATGCCATCCTGGGGACACTCTTGCTCTCGGGCGTCGCCATGATTCTCTCGGCGCTGGTCGGGATTGCCGCCGGTCTTTACCTCAGCGAATATGGTGAAGGCCGCCTCGGAAGCATCACCCGCTTTTTGAGCGATGTGCTGGTCGGGGTTCCCTCCATCGTGCTTGGATTCGTGGGCTATGTCACCCTGACGGTCTGGCTCCGATGGCGCTTTTCCCTGGCGGCTGGGGCCATCACCCTTGCGGTGCTGATGCTGCCCTACATTGTGCGCAGCACTGAACTGGCGCTGCGCCGGATCGCCTCTGGCATACGGGAATCCGCCTATGCGCTGGGTTGCCGCGACCATCAGGTCGTCTTCAAGGTCCTGCTCAAGGCCGCCGCCCCGGGCATCGGGACCGGCATCCTGCTCGCCCTGGCCATCTCGGCCGGCGAAACCGCGCCACTCCTCTATACGGCGGGCTGGTCCAACTACGGCTGGTCCGGGCGTCTCATCCATGAACCCGTGGCCTATCTCACCTATGTGATCTGGAGCTTCATCGGCGAGCCCTTCCATTCCGCCCATGCGCTCGCCTATGCGGCGGCGTTCCTGATCACGGCCCTCATTCTCCTGATCAACCTGGTCGCACGCCTCCTCATTGCGATGAGTCCGCACGGCAACCGCTAGCCGGGCCCGGCCGGCGCTATAATTGCGGGCTTGCCGCGAGAGGATCCCGACATGTCCGAATCCATGGTCTTCAGCTCCGAATCCGTCTCCGAAGGTCACCCCGACAAGGTGGCCGACCAGATCTCCGACGCCATCCTGGATGCCATGATCGCGCAGGACCCCCACTCCCGCGTGGCCTGCGAGACGCTCGTCAAGACCGGCGTGGCCATCGTGGCCGGCGAGGTGACCACAGACGCCTGGGTTGACCTCGACGAGCTGGTGCGACGGGTCATCAGTGAAATTGGCTATACGAGCTCTGAGGTCGGGTTTGATGGCGCGACCTGCGGCGTGATCTCCCTGATCGGGAAACAGTCCGGCGACATTGCCCAAGGAGTCGACCGCGAGACCCCCAAAGAACAGGGTGCCGGCGACCAGGGCATGATGTTTGGTTACGCGACCGACGAGACGGACGTGTACCTGCCGGCGCCGATCACCTATGCGCACCGGCTCATGCGCAGACAGGCTGAACTGCGCCGCTCGGGAGCGCTCCCCTGGCTCAGGCCGGATGCCAAAAGCCAGGTCAGTCTGCGCTATGAGGATGGGGTCCCCCGGGACTGCCAGGCGATCGTCGTTTCGACCCAGCATGATCCGGATGTCTCGATCCAGGATTTGCGCGAAGCGGTCCGCGAACTCATCATCAAACCGGTCATGCCCGCGGAATGGATGTCGCCGAACACGGATATCCACATCAACCCCACGGGCCGTTTCGTGGTGGGCGGACCGGCGGGAGACTGTGGACTCACCGGACGCAAAATCATCGTTGATACTTACGGCGGCATGGCGCGCCATGGTGGAGGGGCCTTCTCCGGCAAGGATCCTTCCAAGGTCGACCGCTCGGCTGCCTACGCGGCCCGCCACGTCGCCAAGAACATCGTGGCGGCAGGTCTCGCCCGGCGCTGCGAGATCCAGGTGTCTTATGCCATCGGCAAGGCGCAACCGCTCTCGATTGCGGTCGAAACCTTCGGGACTGGCCTCCTGCCGGATTCGCGGATCGTCCAGCTGGTCCGCGACCATTTCGACCTCACGCCCCACGGGATCATCCAGAACCTGAACCTCATCCGCCCGATCTATCGCCAGACCGCGACGTACGGCCATTTCGGACGGAGTGAACCGGATCTCACCTGGGAGGCACTGGACCAGGCCGAGGTCCTGAAGGATGCAGCTGGCATCCGCCACGTGCGACGCCTGCGCTGACGGGGACACGACATGATCCAGACGAGACGCGCCACGCACCCGACACCCCCCGGGCCTGCTTCGGATTTCCGCATCCGGGATCTCGATCTCGCGCCCTGGGGACGGCGCGAGATTGAGATCGCCGAGCACGAGATGCCCGGACTCATGTCGCTCCGGGCGGAGTTCGGTCCCAGCCAGCCGCTTCGGGGAGCCCGCATCGCCGGATGTCTCCACCTCACGATCGAAACCGCCGTGTTGATCGAGACCCTCCTCGCCCTCGGAGCCGAGGTCCGGTGGGCCTCCTGCAACATCTTTTCGACCGAGGATCATGCGGCGGCCGCGCTCGCCGCGCGGGAGATCCCGGTCTTTGCACACAAGGGCGAAACGCTCGAGGAATATTGGGCATCCGTGGCCACACTGTTCGAGTGGCCCGACGGGCAAGGTCCGAACCTGATTCTCGATGATGGCGGCGATGCGACGGCCTATGTGATCCTCGGCGCGCGTGCCGAAACGGACCCGGGAGTCCTGGCCGAGCCCGGGAATGCCGAGGAACAGGCGTTCTTCGCGACGGTTCACGCACGACTGACGTCGCGCCCAGGGTTCTTCACAGAACGCCTGGCCGCGATCCGGGGCGTCAGCGAAGAGACGACCACCGGGGTCCACCGGCTCTACGAGCTCGAACGCCAGGGCGAGTTGCCCTTCGCCGCAATCAATGTGAATGATTCCGTCACCAAGTCGAAGTTCGACAACCTGTATGGCTGCCGCGAGTCCCTGATCGATGGCATCAAGCGTGCCACGGATCTCATGATCGCCGGTAAAGTCGCGATCGTGCTCGGGTACGGGGAAGTCGGCAAGGGCTGCGCCCAGGCCCTGCGTGGACTCGGTGCGACCGTCTGGGTGACAGAGATTGATCCCATCTGCGCACTTCAGGCCGCCATGGAAGGTTTCCGGGTCGTGTCGCTGGACCGGATCGTGTCCGAAGCCGATCTCTTCGTCACCGCCACCGGCAACATCCGGGTGATCACACACGAACATCTCCTGCGGATGAAGCACCGGGCCGTAGTCTGCAACATCGGCCATTTCGATTCTGAAATCGATGTCGCCTCGCTCCGCGCCTACCCCTGGACGTCGATCAAGCCACAGGTTGACCGGATCGAGCTTCCGAACGGCCGCGAGCTCATCCTCCTGGCCGAAGGCCGCCTCGTCAATCTCGGCTGTGCCACGGGGCATCCGAGCTTCGTCATGTCGGCGTCGTTCACGAACCAGGTCCTCGCGCAGATCGAACTCTGGAACCACCCTACCCGTTATGGTCGGCGGGTACACGTCCTGCCCAAGACACTCGATGAGAAAGTGGCTCGACTGCACCTCGGGCGGCTCGGTGCCGAACTCACGGTGCTCACCCCGGAGCAGGAGCGTTATCTCGGCCTGTCCAGAGAGGGACCTTTCAAGCCCGACCACTACCGCTATTGACAGGCGTTTGGGGTCGGCTCAGCGCCGGAGGCGGCGGGTGGCGATGAGGGTTGCGAGACTGTAACCGCCAATCCCGTAGGCCACAAGCACTGCGAGGTTGCCCCAGAGATCCCGGGGAATCTGTCCAATCAGGAGCGGACGGATAAGCCCGATCGCATGGGTCAGAGGCAGCCATTCAGCCACCTGGACAACGGGACGGGGAAGCGCCTCGAGCGGGAAAAATACGCCCGAGACCAGGAGCAGGGGAGTCAAGACCAGGATCATGTAATAGACGAAAAAATCATAACTCCGGGCCAGCACGGTCATGACCATGGCGAGCGAGGCGAAGGCGAATCCCATGCAAAAGATCACGGGAAGCACCCAAAGCATCCCCGTGCCCCACCAGAGCCCCAGGACGAGTCCCACGAGGAGGATGGCCAGCGCATTGATGAGTCCTTTGGTCGCCGCCCAGCTCACTTCCCCGAGGATGAGGTCCGCAGGTTCGAGCGGTGCGGTCAGGATGGCCTCCCAGGTCTTCTGCATCTCGAGACGGGTGAAGGCGGAATAAAGCGCCTCAAAACTCGCGGCGTTCATCGCGCTCGAACAGACAATCCCGGTTGCCAGAAAGACCAGGTACGGCAGGTGGTCCATGGTTTTCACAAAATGCCCGAACCCGTATCCGAAGGCCAGGAGATAGAGCAAGGGCTCGCCAAAGTTGGCGATGAGGGAGGGGATCATGAGCTTTTTCCAAACCAGGAAGTTGCGTGCCCAGACCGAGGTGAACCCAAGGCCTGGCCGGATCACGGGTCTTGGGGTCGTCATTCCCGGAGCTCCCGGCCGGTCAGCTTGAGAAAACAGTCCTCAAGGTTGGTCGGCCGTTCGATATAGCGCGTGAGATGCAGCCGGTCCACGAGATCGGCCAGGGGTTCGCGTTGCGCGGCATAGATCAGTGTCAAGGCACCGACCCGCTCCAGGCGGTAACACGCGGGATCGAGCGACAGGCCTTCATCTACGGGTTCCCGGATCTCGAGCACGAAGCGGGGCAATGCGCGTTCGACGAGCTCCCGGGGAGCACCCAGCGCCCGGATCTTCCCCTGATCCAGGATCGCCACCCGGTCACACAGCCGCTCTGCCTCTTCCATGTAATGGGTCGTGAGAATCAGCGTCCGCCCCGCCGCACGCAGGGATCCCAGCCGATCCCAGAGGTGCTGGCGGGCATGCGGGTCGAGCCCGGTGGTCGGCTCATCCAGAATGATGAGTTCAGGATCATGGATCAGGGCCCGGATGAGGGTCAGGCGGCGTTTGGTTCCGCCAGACAGTTCCCGGAGATTGGTCTTTGCCCGGTCGGTGAGCTGTGCAAAATCCAGAAGCGAGGCGATGCGGGAGTCGATTTCGCGAGGAGACAACCCGAAATACCGGGCATAGACGGTCAGGTTCTCCACCACCGAAAAATCGGGATCCAGGTTGTCCGACTGCGGAACGACTCCGATCCGGCGCCGCGCCAGACGCGCCTCGCGGGGGATTGGATAACCCAAGACCGTGATCGTCCCGAGACTTGGCGTCGTGAGTCCGAGCAAAAGCCTCAGGGTGGTGGTCTTTCCGGCGCCGTTTGGTCCGAGCAGCCCAAAGCATTCCCCACGGGGAATGTCGAGATCGACCCCATCGACGGCACTCCGGTCCGGGTAGCGCTTGACGAGCCCGGCCACCCGCACGGCCGGTGCGGGCACATCCCCTGGCACACCCGGTGTCAGCGGGGTGGCCCTTTGCGCGGAGGAGCCTTCGGTTTGCGCTTGGATGCGACCCCATGCGGGCGCGTCACCCCGTAACTCCCGCGCCAGAGTTTGCCCCGGAAAGACCGCTTGTCGCCCTTGCCCATGACACCCCCCCCAAAGCCGAGATCGATCATCCTATTCTAGCGGATTGACTGGATCCTCCCGGCACCTTGGCGGATCTCGACGGGGGCACTTGACAAGCCGGGGGGATCCCATTAGCTTATAGCACCATGAACACCGCTCTCGCGCTCAACCGGTTTGAACTCCACATGTGCATGTGTGCTTGGCTCACACCGGTGCGGGTTGAGGCGTTCGCGATCGCATAAGTCCATATCTTCGAACCAGAGTCCCAAGACCCGCACGGCGCAGCCGATGCGGGTTTTTTCATGCCCCTAGGCGGCTGCCCCCGGATCCCGACTCGGCCTTCAAACATCCCGGAGCAACCATGAATCACCCAAGCACCCGCCTTTCCGCACCCCCCTACCACTACGAAACCCTCCAGGTTCATGCCGGCCAGGAGCCGGCACCAGGCACCCACGCACGTGCCGTGCCGATCTACCAGACCACTTCGTACACCTTCATCAACACCGACCACGGCGCACGCCTGTTTGCCCTCGAAGAGTTCGGGAACATTTACACCCGGATCATGAATCCCACCACGGACGTGTTTGAAAAACGCGTGGCTGCCCTTGAAGGCGGCATCGCGGCACTGGCGAGTGCGAGTGGCCAGTCTGCCCAGCTCCTGGCCGTGACCACCCTCGCCGAGGCTGGAGACAACATCGTCTCGAGCCGCTCGCTCTATGGCGGAACCTATAACCAGTTCAAGATCACCTTTCCCCGTCTCGGGATCGGGGTGAAGTGGGCGGAAACGGAGGAACCTGAATCCTTCCGGCGCGAGATCGATTCCCGTACCCGGGCACTCTATGTCGAGACACTCGGCAACCCCAACTTCAGCGTGCCGGACTTCGAGGCACTCGCCGACATCGCGCATACCGAAGGAATCCCGCTCATCGTCGACAATACGTTCGGCGCTGCGGGTTATCTGGCCCGGCCCTTCGACCACGGTGCCGACCTCATCGTGGCGTCGGCCACCAAATGGATCGGTGGACACGGTACCTCGATTGGCGGGGTCATCGTCGACTCGGGGCGTTTTGACTGGGGGAACGGCCGTTTTCCCGGATTTACGGAGCCTTCGCCGGGCTACCACGGTCTCCGCTACTGGGACCATTTCGGCCCCCAAAGCCCATTTGGAAACATCGCCTTCATCGTCCGCGCCCGCGTCGAAGGGATGCGGGACCTTGGCCCTGCCCTCTCCCCCTTCAATGCCTTCCTGTTCCTGCTCGGACTTGAAACCCTGTCGTTGCGGGTCCAGCGCCATGCCGACAACGCCCTGGCCCTGGCGCAGTGGCTCCAACGCGAGCCGCTGGTCAGTTGGGTCAACTATCCCGGACTGCCGGATCATCCGTCCCATACCCGCGCGCAGAAATACCTCCGGCACGGATTCGGCGCCGTCCTCAGCTTCGGCATCCGCGGCGGCGAGGCGGCGGGACGCGCCTTCATCGACCACCTCAGGCTGGCGAGCCACCTCGCGAATGTGGGAGACGCCAAGACCCTGGTCATCCACCCGGCTTCGACCACCCATCAACAGCTGAGCCGCATCGAGCAAGCGGGCGCCGGTGTCACGCCCGACCTGATCCGGGTCTCGGTGGGCATCGAGCACATCGAGGATATTGAGGCGGATTTTGAAAGGGCCTTTGCACTCATCGATCCGGCGCGCAACTGATGGCAGCCGCTTCATCCGGAGGAGGCCAGTCGGGCCAGTTCCGTTGCGTCTCGCCCTTCGCCCTCGAATCGGGAGCGGTGATCGAAACGCCCACCATCGCTTACCGGTCCTGGGGGGTACTCAACTCCAGGCGGGACAACGCGATTCTCATCTGCCATGCCCTCACCGGATCCGATGATGTCGATCACTGGTGGCCCGGGATGATCGGTTCCGGCCGCGCCCTCGATCCCGCCCGCGATTTCCTCCTCTGCACCAATGTTCTCGGAAGCTGCTACGGAACGACGGGCCCGGCTTCGATCAACCCGGTGACCGGGCAACGGTATGGCAGCCGGTTCCCCGCGGTGAGCGTGGGCGACATGGTCGAACTCGAGCGCCAGTTGCTGGATGCCATGGGCATCGAACGCCTGGCCCTCGTGATCGGGGGATCGCTCGGGGGCATGCAGGCGCTCGTTTGGGGCACTCGCGCGGGATACCGGGTCCGGGCACTCGCGGTCATCGCCTCGACCGACCGGCAGCCGGCCTGGGCAATTGCCTGTTCAGCGGCACAGCGCATGGCGATCATGGCCGATCCCCGCTGGCGTGGAGGCGATTTCCCCGAGGACGACCCGCCTGTCGGGGGACTCGAGGCGGCTCGGGCCATGGCGATGCTGAGTTACCGGCACTGGGGCGATCTCGGCGCACGGTTCGGCCGCAGGCGCGAGCAGGGGGAGTTCGAGGTCATCCGCTGGCTCGCCCACCACGGCGCAAGCCTGGCCAGGCGTTTTGATGCAGGAAGCTACGTCACCCTCACCCGGGCCATGGATGCCCATGACCTCAATCGGCCCCGGCCTGCCACGCCGGGAGGTTGGCCACCCGCGGATTTTCCACCGACGCTCGTGATCGGCATCACGAGTGATCTCCTCTATCCTCCCGAGGAACAGGTTCGTCTCGCCTCGAGCCTCCCGGGTGCCGAGCTCGCGTGGCTGGATTCGCCCCATGGGCACGATGCCTTCCTGATTGAAACCGAGGCGCTGGATAGACTGATCTACGCCTTTCGTGCGCGATCCGGAGACCGGGACCGGCGGAGCCTCCAAGGGGAAACGCATCATGCGATCCCGGAATAGACCGAGATCCGTATCCTTGGGCCACGAGAGCAGCCACCCCGTGCCGACCCCAGGCCCGGTTCCACTGTTCATGGTCGGACACACCGGACAGGTCGGCCGGGCACTGCTCAACCTGCTCGACGGAACGGGTCCTGCCAAAGTCGCGCAGGGGAACTGGGAAATTGTGGCGTTGGCCAACCGCAGCGAGGTGCTCTGGCCGAAGACCTCCCCTTGGCCCGAGAAGCGGGTGTCAGGTGATTGGCCGAAACTCATTGCGCGCTTCAGGCAGCATCCGGGTTCCAAGCTCTTCATCGACTGCAGCGCAGATGGGCAGGTGGTCGAGCAATACCCGGCCCTGCTCAAGCACGGCATCTCGATCATTACCCCCAACAAGCTCGCCTTCAGCGCCTCCCAGTCCTTTTACACATCGCTACAAGCCCTCGCCCGGGAACACCAGGCCGGACTGTATTACGAAACGACTGTTGGCGCATCGTTGCCGGTGCTCTCCTCGGTACGCGACCTCTTGACGACGGGGGACCGCATCGCACGCGTGGAAGCGTGCCTGTCCGGGACCTGGTCGTATGTGCTCGGCCGGATCCATTCGGGGATTCCCTTTTCCGAAGCCGTACGTGAGGCCCAGGCGCTGGGCTATGCGGAACCCGACCCGGCCACCGACCTCGAAGGTACAGATGTCCGCCGCAAACTCCTGATCCTGCTCCGGGAGGCCGGTTTCATCTGCGAACCGGGAGAGATTACCGGCCACAACCCGATGCCCCGCCTGCGGCCACCGCACACGGCCCCTGGCAGTTGGGTCCGGGATCTTCCGTCATCGGATCCGCTCTGGTCCAGACGGGTTGCCCGGGCGGTTTCACGGGGTCAGCGTCTCGTCTTCCGCGCAGGATTTGATGGGCAACATGCCCGCGTCGAGCTGGTCCCGGTTCCCCGGGGCTCAGCGCTAGCGAACCTCGTGCCTGGAGAAAATCGCATCTGCTTCTGGACCGGGCGATATGCCAAAGTCCCCTTGTCCATCGCAGGGCCAGGCGCGGGTCCCGGGTTGACGGCCGCGGGCGTGCTCCTCGATCTGTTCAAGGCGGCGGGCATTCGAACAGGCACGGATCCACGGGTCTCAACGCCGCCCGCCGAGGCTGGAATGACGGATGGCCGCTGACGTCACCACGGGCGTTGCCGGGGCTGAACTTCCCCAGAATCCGCAGGGCAGGGAGGATCAGGGAGGCGAGACAGGTGGCGTAAAGTACCTTCCCAGCCAACCCTCAAGACCGCAACAGGCCAGAAGACACACCCCGGCTGCGGCACCCCCGATCCAG
>JAJZNM010000108.1 GCA_021852325.1 Pseudomonadota bacterium | reverse complement strand
GCGGAAGAATACCTCATCGGGGGTTCGGAAGCCCAGTCGCTTTCGGGGGCGGTGATTGAGACGCTCGGTGGCTGATCGGCCGATGCGCCTCTTGGCCCCGGTCGCCCCGGGTTACGGCGAATCTCCCGCGAAATCGTCGATGGGTCCACCCGAAGTTGTTCGGCCATCTCGGTCTAGTTCCACCCGGCTTTGCGGTCGGCGTCAATCGGGTATCGTTGCTCCTGGGTGAGCTGCGTGTAGTGCTTCATCGGTCTTCCCTCGACGGGCTGGTCGGGCAAGCCACGACCCGACCGCAGCTCGCCCACCCGGCCCGCTAGCGATGTTGCACTTCGAAGTTGAATTCACCTCTTGAAGTAGACCACCTTGACCAGTTGACCCCGATTCATGAACCATTCCGACACGGGATGGCCGTGATCAGTCACCTCGAGTGTATAGCGGCTCCTCGCCGGGGGCAGCTTCGCGAAAAGGCGCTTGAACCGGTTCGGGTCCACGAGATGCAGTTGGTCGGTCTGGAATTCTTGGTACTCTTCTGGTCCGCTGATTGTAGGGATATTACCAGGCTTCTCCACGTTCATGAAGAAGTGCCTGGCTTCACGTTGGAAGTGTTCGTTGTTGGTCTGGCAATATAGGACTGCGCGATCCCTGAGATGGGACCCCAGGTTATACCGGAACCGGCAAACCACTTGATTGCGGTCCCTGGACGCACTCGACCAGGGGCGTTTCAGGGCGGCTTTGATGATCTCGAAGACGATCGGCCGAGGAATCCGGACCTTCTGGCCGATCACGAGGATTTTCCCGAGTTTCGTGGGGCGCCAGATCGGCCGTATCGTCTGACCGGCTAGCCTGGCCGGTGCGATCGACTCCTTGATCGTCCAAGGAGTCACTCGAGCCCAGGCGATCGGAGAGATCCCGGAAACTCCCGCTACCGCCAGCGTGATGATGAGACCCGCTCGTATCCCGCCCAACCGGTTTCCCTGATCTTGCAACCGTCTCATACGCGCCATCTTGGATCCTCCATCTGCTGGCGGATGACGTCCATCATCTGTGAAAGGTGAATGGACGAGATCTGGACGCTGGTTTGAAGCGTGCCCCTGCTTCTCCAAAGATAGCATATCGAGTGGTATCAGTGGCACGCAGGGTGAGTCAAATGAGGGATGGGTTACACCTATTCGTAGTAGCCAATCCAACGGTTCCCATCCCCGCAAACCCAAGACCCGACCGATGAGCCCGGGTTGGAACAGTCACGAGCTCTGCCTGAATGTCTCTGTGCGGTGGTCCAATCCCTCCGCTGGATACTCCGAAGAGCAACGTGAAGATGAGGAGATCCCTGTCCGATAGGCGAGTCGTGGCAGTCGCAGTTCCTGAGGAGGCCGGCAAAAGTCGGTCCCTTTCCTTCACTGATGCCCCGAAGACCGATAAAACCGAGACCTCCAGAACCCTAGTACGCACGATTTGGTGGTCTGCTCAGTAATGAGTCCCGGGTGGCGGGTGGGCAGGTGAGATCCCGGACGGGTGGGGGTTCTCGGAATGCTCCGGCATCACTTCAGTCCGGGCTCGCATGCGGTTGCCGGGTTCTTCAGAGGGACACCGGAGGACGTCCGGATGGCACGAGCGTGAGTTGAACCACATCCACTCGCTTGACCTCGAATCCTGCGATGCAATAGGCGAAATAGTAGCGCCAAAGCCGACGCAGACGTTCCGGATAGCCGGCCGCAGCGAGTTTTGGCCAAGCCTCGTCGAAACGCTGAAGCCAGCAACGGAGGGTGCGTGCATAGTCGGCGCCATGAAAGGTGGGCTCGACGATCCGGAATCCACTTCGCGTGGCGAGCGTTTCGAGATGCGCAAACGTGGGCAGCATTCCGCCCGGGAAAACATGGAGCTGGATGAAATCGGGATGTCGGCGATAGGCTTCGAAGGCATCCGGTGCGATGACGATCACCTGGAGCGCGACCTGTCCTCCCGGGTTGAGATGCGATCGCAGGGTCCCGAAGAAATCTGGCCAGTAATGTTCGCCGACCGCTTCAAACATCTCGATCGAGACGATGTGGTCATAAGTGCCAAGGAGATCACGGTAATCCAGGAAATCGAAGTGAACCCGATCCTTGAGCCCGCGCTTTTCGGTTTCGGCCCGTGCATAGTCGAGCTGGCTCCGGGACAGCGTCAGACTCTCGACGGAAAGCCCTCGAGCCGCGGCGGCAAAGGCCAGGGCGCCGAATCCCGAGCCGATTTCAAGGAGAGTCTGATGCGGGCGGGCGTCCAGGCGATCCAGTGCATGGCGGTGTTTGTGGCGCTGCGCGGTCTCGAGATCGTCCGTCTCAGTCCCGAAATGCGCACAGGAGTAGGTCAATGAGGGATCCAGCCACGGTTTGAAAAAATCGACGCCCAAGTCATAGTGGTCGCGGATGTTGTGTCGACTGCCCCTCCGGGTGTTTCGGTTGCGTCTGTGGCGAATCCGGTCGAGGAAGGCAAGGGGGTGGAGAGGCTGCTTCCTGCCACCGGACCAAGCCCGTTCATTGCGCGCGAGCAGGCGGAGCAGGTCTGGGAGATCCGGGCTCGTCCAGTCTGAGGCGAGATAGCCCTCCCCGAACCCCAGGCTGCCGCGGAGGAGTCGCAGCATGAACCGATAAGGATGATGGATGCGGAGTTCACCGGCGAGCCCTGGGCTGGTGGTGCCTGCCAGCTCGAGCCGTGTGCCGCCCGGGCCTGTGATCAAGAGACGACCATGCTCGATGTGGTTGAGGTGCTTGAAGAGGGGCCTGAGCACCCATGGCAGGGCGGGCGTGTCGGGCTCCGGAGGTCTTGGAATCGTCTCGTGCATGGCGGCCCTTGAAAGGGGTGGGATCGGCGCTTGCTCCGGGAGCTCTGGATCAGCTATTCCAGTCCGATTCCGGTGGCGAAGGCTTGGGATAAAAGCGGGCACCGCCCAGCCAGAGGCCGAGTGCATGCCAGTGAATGGCGACGGTCACCCCAAGCGTGGTCCAGGGGGTGAGCCAGGCCCAGCGTTGGACTTTCCAGGCTGTGAGTGGCGCGAGATGAGCGTATTCGGTGGCGAGTAGCTGGAGCTTGCCCGAGACCCGGTAGTCGATCCGGATCGATCGGGTCGTGGCCGAGTGACGCAGGGTGAAGACGTAGTTTCCGGAAAGTGGCTGGAAGGGCGAAACGTGGAAGCATTTCGCCTTCTCGGAATGGATGGGTGAGTGGAGTTCCATCCCGTGGTCATGGACCAGATAGTGGTGCACTTCTCCGAAGGTATTTCGCACCTCGAAGAGGACGGCCCTGAGCGCGCCTTCCGGATCGTGGCAGAACCAGAGACTCAGGGGGCTGAAGGCATATCCCCAAATGCGCGGGAACGTCCAGAGTCCAATCCGTCCCCAGGATCGCCCAAGGCCACAATCGGCGAGATGGTCGATGATCCAGGGCTTGAGTGGCCTCCCATCCCGCGCGCCATGGTCCCGGTCCGAAAAGCTGACCGGTGCGAAGCGGTTGTATCCAATCCCGTGCCGGGGCAACTCCGTGAGTCGGTCGAGATCCAACAGAATGCGCGGAACCCGGTAATGGAACCGGTAAGGATGCGCATCGAAGCGGATGTGGGTGATCCGGGACTCGAACAGCTCGAGCGCCGGTGGGTCAGCCTGCGGTGTCAAGATCAACTGCCACGGCGGGGGAGTGGGATGGCCCGCTTGCAATGCCTTCGTTCGACCGGGGCTCGAGCCAGGGCAGCGGCAATCCGAACTGGTGGGCGAGCGCCACGGCGGAGTCGACCCCGTCTTCGTGGAATCCGCTGCCGAGCCAGGCGCCGGCGAAATACAGGCCCTCGACGCCCTGCCAGGATGGGGCTTCCTCCTGTGCAGAAAGGGTGTCGAGATCGTAGCAGGGATGCGCAAAGTCGATAGCCGCAATCGCCTTCTGGGGCTCTCCCGGGGGATTCAGCGAGACGAAAACCGGTTCTCGTGCTGCCAGTCCCTGCAGGCGATTCATCCAGTAAGTTACGGATACGGGGGATGCCTCGGGCTTGTCGGACTTCGCATGGAAGTTCCACGAAGACCAGAGCGAGGGGGTTATGGGCATATAGGTGGGATCCTGGTGCACGAATGCCTGATTCTCAGTATAGGAGAATCGGCCGAGCCAGGCGCGCGCGCCAAAGGCGGGCTCGAGGAGGCGGCAGGCCTGGTCGGGATGGCAGGCGAGAACCCCCCGATCGAAGGGCTGCTCCGGGGTTCCCTCAAGCAGGACGCCGATCCCATCGGGTCGTCGGCGGATCCCGATGACGGTTCGTCCGGCTTCGATCGGTCCATGCAGTTTCCGGGAAAGGGCCTCGACGTAGCGGGAGGCTCCTCCCACGACGCATCGCCAGCGTGGTCGACCCCAGAGATCGATGAGGCCGTGGTGGTCGAAGAAACGGATCAGTGCCAAAGCGGGATGGTCGAGTACCTGCTCGGTGGGTGACGACCAGATCGAGGCAGCCATCGGGAGGAGATAGCGTGAGACGAGAAGGGGGTCCGCCTGGATTTCGGACAGGAAACCGGCCAGGGTGAGATCCTTCGGAATGCTGTCGCTCGCGAGGCGGGCTTTGGCCAGACGGTTAAAGGAAAGCATCTCCTGAAGGAGCCGCCAGCGTCCGAGTTGTCGCACGCTCCCGTGTTGGCCAAAAAATGCCCTGAGGCCGGAGCCGGCCCATTCGAACTCGCCACGGGGACCGATCTGGACCGAAAAGGACATGTCCGTAGGCTTCGTTGGAACGGCCAAGTGATCAATGAGGCGGCTGAAATGCGGATAGTTGGTTTCGTTGTACACCACGAATCCACAATCGATTCCGAGGGGGCCGCCCGGATGCGCGACCTCGAGGGTATGAGTGTGGCCGCCGAGCCTTTCTTCTTTCTCGAAGAGGGTTACTTCGTGGTGCTCGGAGAGGATCCAGGCCGCGGCAAGCCCGGAAATCCCGGCACCGATCACGGCGACCCGGAGGGGACGGGGAGGTTTCCGGTCGGGGGAATCAACGAGCATGGTCCGGTGTTTTGAATCCATCCTCGACTATACGCATCACGAGCCGCCCGGGATGCAGCGCTTGGGATTCTCGAGGGGAAGTCGCGGTATTGGGCATGAAATCACGTAAAATGGGCGAACATGGATCAAACGGGTCGGAAAATGGCCAATGTCTGGATCATCGGCGCAAGCAGCGGCATTGGTGCGGCACTCGCCATCGCTCTCGCCGCGGAGGGACACTCGGTCGTGGTAAGTGCACGGCGTAGCGACCTTCTCGAGCAGGTGGCCACACGCGCTCCCCGTCCCGGGGCGATCGTCCCGCTCCCCCTCGACGTCCGGGATCGAGCCAGCCTGGAGACGGGAGCCGCACAGGTTTTCAGCCGCTTCGGGCGGCTGGATTACTGCTTCCTCAATGCCGGGAAGTATGAGCTTTCGCGTGGCGGTATTGATCCTGCGGTCTATGCAGAAGTCACCCGGGTGAACTATCTCGGTGTCGTCGAGTGCCTCGCCGTCGTGATCCCCCGGTTGATTGAGCAGGGATCGGGCCAGATCCTTGTGACCGCGTCCGTGGCCGGCTACCGTGGCCTGCCTCAGGCGGGGGCCTATGGACCGACCAAATCCGCCTTGATCAGCCTCTGTGAAACGCTCGCGGTTGAACTCAAGCCGCGCGGGGTAACCGTGCGGGTAATCAACCCGGGCTTCATCCGCACGGCCATGACGGCGAAGAATCGGTTTTACATGCCGTTCCTGATCGATGCCGATGATGCGGCCCGGAGAATACTTGATCGCTTGCCTCGCAAAAGCTTCGAGATTGCTTTTCCTTGGCAGATGGTTATCCTCATGAAAATCATGAGAATTCTACCGAACTCGTTGTATCTTCGCCTGATGCGGATCATCACACCGTCTCAGGGCGCCTTTGACCCGCCGCGGGATCGCTGAGGCTGGCGCATCCAGAGCCCGGTATCCGGCGTATCAGCTGGATGGGGTTTGGTTGTGCAAGGTCCGGCCAGGACCATTTTCAAGGGGGTCTGCCCATGCTCTACCCTGAGCTATACCGTCAGTTGGAAGCAGCACGCTGGAGTCTCGAAAATGACGTGCCGTGGGATGATTTCGCGTCCGGGAAATCAACCGAGGAGCAGGCACGCACCATCAAGATGAACGCCATCACCGAGTGGTCTGCCTTGCCGGCGACCGAGATGTTTCTCCGCGACAACCCCCATGACTCCGACTTTTCGGCTTTCATCTCGGTCTGGTTTTATGAGGAACAGAAACACGCGTTGGTGCTGATGGAGTATCTCAGGCGCTATTGGCCCGCGCTCGCCCCGACGGAAGCGGAGCTCCATGCCGTTCGCTTCATGTTTGATCCGGCGCCTGCGAACGAAACGCTCATGCTGCATTTCTGTGGAGAAATCCGGCTGACTGGCTGGTATCGCCGGGCCGCCGAGTGGCATACAGAGCCGGTCATCCGGACGATTTATGGGCTCATGGCAGCCGATGAGGCCCGCCACGGGTCCTGCTACATGCGATTCATGAAGCGGGCTGTCGAGCGCGACGGGGATGCCGCAAGGCTCGCGTTCGCGAGGATCGGCGTGCTCATGGTCAGCCGCAAAGCGGGCCGCGCGATGCACCCCACCAACCTCCATGTGAGCCGGGAGCATTACCCCAGGGACACGGTCCAGAGCCGGCTCCCCGATCCGGCCTGGATGGAACACTGGCTAGATGAACAGATCCAATTCGACGAGATCGAAGAACAGCGCGTCGCCGAGGGCATTCTGCGCAAGCTGGGCAGTGTATTAGGGGAGGTGTTCGAGAGTGTGCAGGATCTTCGCCGCTACCGGCGTGCACTCGAAACCCGGCTCGTATCCTGAAGGGATGCGTATCGGTCCCGGAGAGGAGTTTGTTCTATAATTCATCGTTCTGGGGCGGTAGCTCAGCTGGGAGAGCGTCGCGTTCGCAATGCGAAGGTCGAGGGTTCGATCCCCTTCCGCTCCACCATTAAATCAAGGACTTAGGATGCGCCCCTACCCTTGGGGCCGAGATTTGGGATGCGGGTTCAAGTTGGAAGTACAACCGTGAGTGAGGTGCTGGTGTGAAAGAATCCCTCATCGGGGGTTTGGAAGCCCAGTCGCTTTCAGGGGCGGTGATGGAGGCGCCCGGTGGCGTGATCCCGCTCCTTCCGGATGACCGTGCTCAGGTCCCGACACTTAGGGAAGTATTGGTGGATCAACCCGTAGGTGTTCTCTTTCGTGCCCTGCGCCCAGGAGTGTTCGGGATGGGCAAAGTACCCGGTGGCGCCCAGGGATTTGATGTTCCGTTCGGGTTCGGCTCCCTCCGTGCCCTTGTCCAGCGTGAGCGTATGCACCCGGTCGCGGAACGGGCAGAGGAGGTCCACGGTTGCTTCCCGGAAGGCGGGGGCGGGAAGCCGCGCCAGGGCCGCGAGCAGGGGATGGTCCGACCGGCGTTCCACGGGGGAGACGCTGACCCTATTTTTCAGGTTTCCCCCACTGCTCCCGCTGGCTATAGCGCTGGCGCCGTTGTCGCTGACAGAAAAGCGACCGGCAGAGTGCCTTCCGGGCCCTGTCGGTCCCACTTGAGGTACGGGTCGGTCCACTCGTGGCTGATCAGCCGCTGGTCTTCCCGGGTGAGCCGCTCCCGGATCTCTGCCGGGCTCCACTCCGGCCGGATCCGGGTCTCCACCCGTTGCCCGTCCGAAACCCCGATACAGGATCCAAGGCGCTCGGCCCGGCGGGCCAGACCGCGCCGCTGGGCCGCTTGGCCCCGGTCGTCCCTGGTTGCGGCGCATCTCCCGTGAAATCGTCGATGGGTCCACCCGGAGTTGTTCGGTTGTCTCGGTCTGGTTCCATCCGGCCTTGCGTCAGGCGTCCATCGGGTATCGTTGCTCCTGGGTGAGCTGTGTGTAGTGCTTCATGGGTCTTCCTTCGCTGGGATGGTCGGGAAAGCCACGATCCGACCGCAGCTTGCCCACCCGGTCCGTCAGCGATGTTGCACTTCGAAGTTGAATTCACCCAAAGTTGGCCGCTACCGGATTGTGGAGCACCCGCAGGCGGCCGCAAACTTGCTCACTGATACCGATAGCTGAGCGCATGGTGCAACTGTTGTAGCAAGACTTAATAAAGACTATATTAGGTCTTTATCGGATCTAGGGAGTCAGGCCATGCGCTACTCATCGCAAGTCAAACCCATCAGTTACCTCAAGGCGAACGCCGCCGAAGTCTTGGCCCAATTAACCGAGGGGCGGAACCCGCTTGTCATCACCCAGAACGGTGAGGCCAAGGCGGTCATTCAGGACGTCGCCTCCTACGAAGAGACACAGGAAACGCTGGCGCTGCTGAAAATACTCGCACTGGGCCATGCAGAGATTGAAGCAGGCCAGGTCAAGCCCGTGGGTGAGGTGATCGCAAGATTGCGGGCCAAGCAGGCAGCTACGTAATGACGGTGGGCACATACGAGGTCTTGCTGAGTGAGGGTGCTGAGCAGGATCTGGAGTCGCTCTACGACGATCTTGCGGAATTGGATTGCAGGGCCAATGCAGACTATGTCCTGGATCGTCTGCTGGAGGTTGTCGGAAGCCTGATTTCTTTCCCGGAGCGCGGTACCTATCCCAAGGAACTGGTTGCCCTCGGTATCCGGGACTATCGGCAGACCGCTTTCAAGCCCTATCGAGTGATCTACCGTGTTATGGGTCAGAAGGTTTACATTTATGTGATCGCCGACGGCCGGCGGGATATGCAGTCGCTCTTGGCGCGTCGCTTGCTTGGGGTTTGATGGCCGAAGGTACGCAGCTGTTCACAGAAGTGCTCATTCACCCCAATAGCGAGTTGCTCTGATGTAAGCATTCCGGTACCCAATAAAACGAATGGGTTAGGTTCATATCGGGCTCCTGAAGTGGGCCCGAACCCTTGGACAGAATCTCCCGATCCAGAGGTGGATTATCTGCCGGGTTGGTCCAGAGGCCAGATCAGAGGACGCTTGGTGTATGCCTCCCACGGTGTCCGTCATTCCAGGGCTTGATGTGGCTTCTCAGGATTAGCGCAGTCGGAGAATTGAGCAAGAGAGGCGCGAGTCTCGGTTATGGACTCGTAGGCCTTGAGATACTCTCCCCGTATTTGACAGCGCGCCACAGCCGTTCGACGAATACGTGGTCGCGCCACTCGCGCCAGCCCTGTTGAGTGTTCGGTTGACTCTGTCCGGTTGCTGCCTAGTTCCCTACCCCGGGGCCTGGTCGCGGTGGTGCAGCCGGTCCGGTCCGCGTTCATCCCTATGGGGTCTCGCGTCCCTAGGGCTATTGGCACCCCGGCTGGTGGAGTCCTTGGGTCTGGCATTGCGGCTATGGGTATCGATAGACTAGCGCCATGCGCACGACGTACTTCGTCATGCTGCTCCGACAGGATGGGTCCCGATTCGCTGGATGACGTTTGCGAGGTCATCGTAGGGATCGATACCCAGGAGCCGATAGGTGATCTGGAGGATGCCGAGAGGTTCGGCTTCCATTTCAGACGAACAGGACATCCAAATATTTCCTTTCCAAGGCCATGGGCCGGATCTGTCGTTCGATCCCATTGGTGTCCATGTGCACGTCCGGATGGATGTCACCGGCTGGCAGACCGGATCTGGAGTGGCGTACCCCAGGGATTGATGAGAGTGGCGGCCGCGTGATATCACTCGACATAAACCGTGAGCCCCGCGAGGAGTTCCGGCACGCCATCATACTTGCTGACGTGAACCGAAACGAGGGCGGGACTGGTAACCGGATCGTGGATACTGGTGGGGATCTCGGGGTGCCCCGGCTTCAGGGCATCCAGTCCGGTCGAACTGGACGGGACAGTGCCCCGTGCGAAGCGCAGGCATTTCCTGATTATAATCGGCTCGTGGCCCGAATCTGGTGCCCAGGGCAGGATCGCCTGGATGCCTTTGATCCGATCGGTTATGACTGGAGGTGCTTCGATGAAACGAGTTCCCGCATATTGGCTCTTGATCTTCTTGGTGCTCATGCCGATTTCTGGACATGCCCGCGGTCAACCCATACGGATCAAGGATTTCCGCTCGCTCGTGAAGCTCGTCTCGCCCCAATTCTCCCCCGGCGGGGAGCGCATTGCTTTCGTCGCCGTCAAACCGGACTTCGTGCACAACCGCTACAACCGGACACTCATGGTGGTTTCGACAAATGGTGGTGCCCCGAGGGCGCTCGTCAGGGGCATGCGGGATCTCCAGATGCCACGCTGGTCCCCCAATGGGCGTGTGATTGCCTTCATCGCGACCGTGGATCGGCAAAAACCCGAGATCTACGTCGTGCCGACGACCGGTGGTACCCCGGAACGGATCGTGAACGCCCCTCAGGGCATCGAGCAGTTCGCCTGGAGCCCGGATGGACGCACGATCGCCTACGTGACGCCAGATCCCCCCAAGCTCGGCCAGTGGGCGCGCCTCACGGGTCATGACCTTTTCTCCATCCATGACGATGACTACCAGATTCAGTCAGCGCCAGTGCCGTCGCATATCTGGCTGCTTTCAGTCCGGCGCGGGACCACACGTCAACTGACCCTTGGGCCGACCAGCGTGCTCGAGCATGCACCACCCTTTGCGGGCTCGGTCACGGCGCCGTCCTGGTCGCCCGGCGGGCATTGGCTGGTCTTCACGCGCCAGATCGACGCCGACGACAGCGACACCGACCAGACGACGATCGCGGCCGTCAATGTGACAACGGGCAAGGTGCGCGTCCTGACGCGCCACCCGACCTACGAATACACCCCTGCCTTTGCTCCCCGGGGTGACGCTATTGCGTATCTCTACCCGCATGGCCCGGGCCCGGTCAGCGACATGGACCTATTCGTCACTGCGCTCAACGGGGGAAATGGACGCGATGTGAGCGCGGATCTCGACCGGGATGTCGCAACGGAATACGCCTGGCTTCCCGATGCCCAAGGACTTGTTGCCGTCGCGAACAACCATGTGGGAAGCCGGATCTATGTCCAGCCGCTCCAGGGCAAGGGCCGTGCACTGGCACTTGGCCGCCTCAACCCCACACTCGTGGCGGTCTCGAAGCAGGGGGAACTGGCCTTTGTTGCCGATGGCGCGAGGCGTCCACCGGAGCTCTACCTCATGCACACCCTGAAGAGCCGGCCGGTCGCCCTGACTGCGCTCAACCGCTCCTTCATGGCCTATGCCTATCCGCGTAGCGTGGAGGTGACCTGGCATGCCCCGGATGGCGAGTTCAATGACGGCATCCTGACTTATCCGAACGATTACGAGCCGGGGCACCGCTATCCGCTTGTCGTTTTCAGCCACGGTGGACCGGAGGCGGCTTCGAGCGAGCATTTCGATGCGGGCGAGATCGGGCCACTGCGCGACCTCTTCGCCGCACGCGGGTACCTCGTTTTCGAACCCAACTACCGCGGCAGCGACAACCTGGGTAATGCCCATGAGCATGCGAT
>JAJZNM010000186.1 GCA_021852325.1 Pseudomonadota bacterium | reverse complement strand
ACTGGGCGATTCCCCGCAAACATTTCCTCGCGGCACTGATCCGGGATGCCACAAGCCAGGTTTCACCCCCGGTGAAGCGGCCGCGCCATCCGCGTGCCGAGGGACGCAGCCGGCCCGGACGATGGCGGGGAATCCGCCCGAATCGTCCGGGGTCCCGCCGCCCGACAGGCCAGGTTTCGCGCCACTCCGGGATGCCCGGGCGAAACCGGTGGACCGAAGTCGCCCTGACTGCCCATGCGAGCCCGATTCTGGCCTGGGCGAGCCGGGCTGCCGGCCCGAGATTCCGGGCCAGGCGCCAGGCACTCAAGACGCTTGTCACGCGGCTCGGTTCCCCGGCCCCCGGACCGCTGCGATCCGGGAGGCTCAAAGACCTGTTCACCCGGTGGTCGCATCGGGTGGGAGGCATGGGCACGAGGGCGCAGCGGGCGTATGACCGCCACTGGCTCAAGCGCCAGGGTCGCGATCCGCTCCCGCGGGCCGAGAACATCTTGCCACCCCCTGCGAGCCCGACCCTGATGCCGGGTTCGGTCATTCCGGCGGTGCTCGAGAGCGAGATCGACAGTGACCTCCCGGGCATGATCGTGGCCCGTGTCACCCGCACCATCGAGGATTCGGTGTACGAACGTGCGGTCATGATCCCCATGGGATCAACACTCGTCGGGTATTATTCCTCGGAAGTGAGCGAGGGACAGACCCGGGTCCTGGCCTCCTTCAGTGAAATCATCTTCCCCGATGGAGCGCGGGTGCCGCTCGCGGGTATGGCGGCAGCGGATGCCTATGGCGCATCGGGATTGGAGGATGAGGTTCGCACGCACTTCTGGAAGATCTTTGGATCCTCGTTCCTGATCGCCGCGCTGTCGGCATTCCTGCCGGCGAACCAGTCGGACATCGTCCTCACCCCGGGCGTGTCTCAAGGTGCCCTGGTCGGTTCGGCCGCCGGCCAGGCGCTGGTCGGTACTTCCCAGGCGATTCTGGAGCGGAACGAAAACATCCCGCCGACCCTGATCATCAAGCCCGGGTTTCGGTTTCTGGTCATGGTGAACCGTCCGATCAGGCTGAGTGGACCGGCAGGCTGAAGAGTTCACGCTCGAGCTCGACAATGCGTGCGAGGTTCTCGCGACGCCGGAAGCCGTGCCCCTCGTCCGCGAACTCGACCAGGCGGACCGGGACCCTGAGCCTTTTGAGCACGCGCACAAAGCGGCGGGTGTCACGGGGTGGCACCACTGGATCCTCGAGACCCTGGAAAATGAGCAGTGGTATCCGCGGCAGCCGCGCGGCCTGGGCAAGAGGTGAGCGCAGATCGTAGTGCCTGGAATCCGCTGCGGTTCCGCCCAAGAGGAACTGCCCGTAGCGGGATTCAAACTTGGGTGCCGTCTTTTCGAGAGAGCGGAGGTCGGTCACCGGGTAGAAGAGGCTTACGGCCCGGAAATGCGGATAGCGCAGCAGGGTCCGGAGCGCCGTAAACCCTCCGGCACTGCTTCCGGCGAGGTAGAGCCGTGTCTTTTGCGCGAGCCCCTGTTGGACGAGGAAACGGATCCCCGACGCGATGTCGTCCACTTCGCCATCCCCCCAGGCGCCCGCGAGCGCCTCCCGGTAAGTCCGTCCGAATCCGCTGCTGCCCCGATAGTTGACATCGAGTACGGAGAGCCCGAGGCCCACCCAGCCCTGAATGCGGGCATCATGGGCTGGGGTGGCCATGGCGGTCGGTCCGCCGTGACAGCGGATGAGCAGCGGAAAAGGCGGGGTGGCCCCCGGCGGGCGATAGAAAAAGGCCTGGATCCTGAGCCCCCGGGATCCTGGAAACTCGATCGACTCCGGTGCCCTGGAGATGCCCGGCAGCACCGAGCCCCCGCGCAGAATCCTCGGGCGTTCCCCGCGGCCCCGCGGCCACACGAGGATCGCGGGTGCATGATCCACCGGGCTGAACAGTCCCACGACCCGGTCGCGGTTCACGCATAAGTGCGTGAGGTCGCCCGGGGGCAGAAAGATCCGCCGCGAGGATCCCTCGGCCAGGTTGAGTCTCCAGAGTTCACTCTGGGCCCTGCGGACGAAGGCGGCCCACACGGTCTTGGTTCCGGAGAACCCATAACTCGATTGCCCGAGGTTCCAGGGCGGGCGGCCGAGTTCGGCGCGCTTGGGGCAGAGAGCTTGGGTGCCAGAGCCGGGATGCCAGCAGTACAGGTTCGAAAAGCCACTCCGGTCCGAAAGGAAATACAGCCCACCTTTCGGCCCCCAGACCGGTTCGAGGATCGACTCCGTGCGGCTGCCGGCTACGGTCACCCCCTCGACGATCTCGCCGGTGCCGCTCAGCCGTCCGACCCGAAGACGGGTTCCTTGCCATGGCAGGTCTGGATGGTTCCATTCGATCCAGCAGATCCGCCGGCCCTCCGCATCGATCCGGGGCGCGAGGTAAAAATCCGCTCCCTCGCAGAGGAGGGTGCAGCGTTGTTCGGACAGGTTGCAGAGACCGATCGCATTCCGGGGTTCACCCGGGCCGCACCTGCGTTCCACGACGGCGACGATCCGGTTCGGATCCGGATGGGTAGACAGGTCGCCATAACGGTCCGAAGCGTGTCCGCCGACCCGTTCGATCTGCCCATCACCGAGGACCCGGTAGAGCGCCTGGTCGAGGTCGCCCACAAACACGGTGCCATGGGGAGTGGGGAGGTAGGCGCCGCCGCCATACTCGTGAACCCGGCTCCGGACCCCGTACCCGGGCGGCGTGAGCCGCACGAGGCCTGATGGACGGATCCCGAAGAGGGCCATGCGTCCCTCATCTTCAGGCGCGGATTCGAGCCAGTAGACTGCGTCCTGCCCAAGCCGGGGTTCTGCGAGACGGGCCGGTATCCCTCTTGGGGACGCTCGCGGGGAGTGGGGCTCTAGAGGGTCTCGCAACGGGTGCGCCTCGGTTCAGGAGCCCGGTGCAAAACGTGCGCGGACGTGCCGGAGGGTCTCGGCAAGACGCCGGTCGAGTTGCTTCTTTTTTTCAGCGAGTGGCCAGTCGTATTCGGCGGGTTCGAGCCGGATCGCACGGAGGGCGGAGAGGAGGGCTTCGAGGAAGGGCCGTTGCGGGTAGGGGCTCGATTCGTAACCAGGGCGTCCACGGAAATCCGCTTCGCAGGCCTTGAGGAACTGGTGCAGGTTCTGTTCCCGTGTGCGGTAGGGCAGTTCTCGAATCCAGGCGGCGAGTTCGTCCGGGGACTGGTCGAGTGCGCGGTGGGCTTCAAGGTGCCAGCGTGCGGTGAGCTCGGCGGTCAGGCGAAACTCTCCCGGAACCCGGAGCCTCGTGCTCAGCGCGCGTGACAGGCGGGCGCCGGAGACGGCGTGGCCGGGATGGGTGGGCCAAAGGGCACGCGGCGTCTCAGCCTTGCCGAGATCATGGGCCAGGACCGCGTAGCCCACGACCGGGTCCGGGTCGATCCTTGCGGACTGCTCCAGGGCGATGAGGACATGCTCGCCGGTGTCGATTTCGGGGTGGAGGGCTGTCTCCTGCGGGACGCCGAAAAGGGCCTCGAGTTCAGGGAGGACGATTGGCAATGCGCCCACCCTGCGCAGGGTCATCATGAAGATCGCGGGATGGGTCGTCTGGAGCGCCCGGCGAAGCTCCTGCCAGACCCGTTCCGGCGTGAGCGTTTGAAGCTCGCCGCGCCGGACGATTTCGGCCATGAGGTCGCGGGTTTCGGGTGCGAGCGTGAACCCGAGATCATGGAAGCGGGCCGCGAACCGGGCGACCCGGAGCACCCTCAGCGGATCCTCGACGAAGGCCGGGGAGACGTGGCGCAGGACCCGGGCGGCGAGATCGGCCCGCCCGCCATAGGGGTCGATGAGTTCTCCCTGGGCGTTTTCCGCGATCGCATTGATCGTGAGGTCGCGTCTCGCCAGGTCGTCGACCAGGGAAACCGCATGGCCGGTTTCGAAGCTGAAGTCGTGATGACCCATACCCTTTTTCCGCTCCGTGCGGGCCAGGGCATACTCTTCCCCGGTTTCAGGATGGAGGAAGACCGGAAAATCGCGTCCGACCGGCCGGAAACCGTGTCCGATGAGCTCCTCGGGGCTTCCGCCGACCACCACGTAATCCCGCTCTCCGACGGGGAGTCCAAGCAGGCGGTCACGAACCGCTCCTCCGACGAGATAGATGTCCATCCGACTTCGGGATCAGGGTCCTTGGCGAATCCGGACCCTTGGGGCCTGGGGGGTCCGGACGGGACTCATGCGGATCCGGTCACTCGTGGAATCTTCGGGCTCAAAGGACCGGGTCCGGCCGGATGGAACCTCCTGAGATACACGGCCGCGCGGTCGAGGAATGGCTGAGGTTCGATACCGAGCCGCTCAAATCCGCATCTCGCAGCCTCCAACTCCCCCTGGCCGACTGACTCCTCCGCCTTGAGTGTCCAGTAGTTGTCGCGGGTAAACGGGGGATGGGGGAGTCTTTCCAGAACGGCGCCCATGAGCCAGGACATCCCGTCGGAGAGGCCCACGATCCGGCACCGAACCCCGAGGAGATCGGCGATCGCCCGAACGATCTCGAGGAGGGTCCGCGATTCGGGTCCCTCAAGATCATAGGTTCTGCGGTCGAGTGCCGGCTCACGAATGAGGACCGAGAGGGCCTCGACCACGTCCTCGATGTCGACGGGTGCAAGTCGCGACTCCGGGCAGGTCAAGGGAAAGAGGCCTGGAGCGAGGCGCAGAAGCGTTGCAAAACGCATGAGGAAGTCATCGTCCGGTCCATAAATCACCGAGGGCCGGACCAGTGCCCAATCGAGGCTTGAGGATCGCACGCACGCTTCGGCGCGGGCTTTCGACATGAGGTAGCGGCTCCTTGGCTGGGCTGCCGCCGTCCCGAGCGCGCTCACGTGGAGGTAGTGACGGACGCCGGCGCGTTCCGCCGCTTCCACCAGGTTTCGGGTGATGCCCACGTGGGTCCACTCGAACTTCCGGGTCGGTCCACGCGCTTCATGGAGCGCACCGACCAGGTTGATGAGGAGATGAGCCCCTTGGACCGCCCGAAGGGTTGCGTCCGGCTCATAGATGGCCGGATGTGCCAGAATTTCGAGTGTCGGCAGGACCCGGAGATCCCGGGCCCGGGCGCAATCGCGGGTCAGGATCCGGATCCGGTATCCATGCGCCGCGAGCCTCGAGGCCAGATGGCGTCCGACGAATCCGGATCCGCCTGCCAGTACAATGAGGGGGGCTGGTTTGGACATGCGGCTATTTTCGCACCAAACGGGAGGCCAGGGTGCGGATGCCCCCGCCCCCCGCGTGCGCTGAGGTATCGGTCATGTTGATCTCCGTCAATCCCACAACCGGCGCCGAATGGGCCCGTTACCCGGAACTCACCCCCGGCGCACTCGAGCAGGCACTCTCGCTCGTGGAAACGGCCTCCGGAAGCTGGTCGCGTACCCCGCTCGATCTCCGGCTCGAGCGCCTCGAGGCCCTCGCCCGCGTGATCGAGGCCCGGCGCGAGTCCCTGGCCGCGCTCGCGGTCAGCGAGATGGGCAAGCGCCTCTGCGAAGCCCAGGCGGAACTCGACAAGTGTGCACGCCTCTGTCGTCAGCTCCAGGAAGATGCTCCACGCCATCTGGCCGACGAGCCGGTCGCCACCGAGGCCCGGTCGAGCCTCATCAGGTATGCACCGCTCGGTCCGTTGCTCGGGATCATGCCCTGGAACTTTCCCTATTGGCAGGTGCTGCGCTTTGCGGCGCCTGCCCTGACTGCGGGGAACACGATCCTCATCAAGCACGCGCCCAATGTGACCGGGGTGGCTTGTGCGATTGAGGCCTGCTTCAATGAAGCAGGCTTCCCCGAAGGCGTATTCCAGGCGCTTCGCATCCCGGTCGAGGAGACCGCTCGCGTCATTGCCGATTTCCGGATCCGCGGCGTGAGCCTGACCGGAAGCCCCCGTGCCGGACGCGCGGTGGCCGCTGCTGCCGGTGCGCATCTCAAAAAGTGTGTCCTCGAACTTGGCGGTTCCGATCCCTGGATTCTCCTTGAAGATGCGGATCTCGGGTCGGCGATCCAGGCCGGCATCACCGCGCGGTTCCAGAACTGCGGCCAGAGCTGCATCGCGGCCAAGCGTTTCCTGGTCGACGCCCGCATCTACGACCGGTTTCTCGAGGGCTTTGTCGCAGAGGTCCGGAACCTCGTTCCCGGGGATCCCCTGGATGCCGGAACGACACTCGCCCCCCTCGCGCGCGAGGATCTCCGGGATGCCTTGCGCGTCCAGGTCGATGACGCTCGCGCGGCCGGAGCCAGGATCCCGGTCGGCGGGGCGCCCATCGACCGGCCCGGATTTTTTTATGCGCCGACCGTGGTGACGGACCTGACGGCTGGCATGCGGGTGTTTCGGGAAGAGGTGTTTGGCCCGGCCGCCCTCGTCTTCAAGGTCGCCGACGAACAGGAGGCCCTGTCACTCGCCGGGGCCACGCCATACGGCCTCGGGGCCAGTATCTGGACCCGTGACCGCGAGCGCGCCAGCCGGCTTGCAGACGCCCTGCCGAGTGGCATGGTCTTTGTCAATGCCCCGGTCAAAAGCGATCCCCGCCTGCCGTTCGGGGGCATCCGCGATTCGGGGTTCGGCCGCGAACTCGCGGCTTCCGGCATGCGTGAGTTTGTCAATGTGCGCACCGTCTGGATGGCGTGAACCGCGCCCCCCCCTCGGGCGGGACACCGGCTCAGGCGTCATCCGGAATCGCTTCGAACCAAGCCCTCATGCGCATCCAGGCCTCCGGTTCCTCGTGGGTCATCCAGGCGGGGAGCTCAATGAGCCCGAGCCCCATCGCGCTCGACCGGACATAGAGCTGGCTGTCTTTCACAAAGGCCAAAAGCGGGATGTTGAGGCTCGCGAGGAATCTTTCGAGCACACCGAGTGCCTGGGTCCGGGTCCGGACCCGGTTGCCCACGATGACGATCCGGTCGCGGGGATAGTTGGTGAGGAGGATATCGGCGATCGCCCGGGGTGCCGTGTCGATGTCGATCGCGGATGGCAGGATGGGGATGATGACCCGGTGGGCATCACGCAGGAGGTCCTCCATGCGGTCGCGTCCGAGCCCGGCAGGCGTGTCGACCAAAACCGCCTGCGCATCCGGATACTGCCGAAACTGCCAGCTCCGGGTGACGCGCAGGTTGAAATGGGCCCCGTTGATGCCGTGGATGCTGGCCAGGTCGGCCGGGCGCTTTTTCAGCCAGGCGAGCGACGAGCCTTGGGGATCGAGATCGAGCAGGCAGGGTTTTTGTCCGCTGACTGCAAGGCTCACCGCGAGATTGGTCGCGATCGTGGTCTTGCCCGATCCTCCCTTGGGGTTCAGGATCACAACTTTCTTCATGCCGGGCCTCAATCTGCCCTGCTCCGCGATGGATCCAGCATAGCATCCCCCCCGGCGGACCGAATGCGTGCCGCGGGGATGGATGCCTCCGGGGAGACGGGGTGATGCCTTCGGGACATCCGCCGCGGATCGGTCTGGTGCTTCCGGGTGGCGGCGCCCGGGCGGCGTACGAGGCGGGGGTGATCCAGGCGCTGGTCGAGTTGTGGCCCGGCAAGGGCGGTCCTCGGATCGAGGTTGTGACGGGCACCTCCGCCGGTGCGCTGAACGCCGTCTACCTGGCGGGCTGCGTGGCCCACCTCGAACCGGGTGCACGTAACCTGGCGGCGCTCTGGTCATCCCTCACGGCCGAGCGGGTGTATCGCCGCCAGCCCTGGGGACTCTGGCGCCACCTCAGACGGTCACTGGGCTGGCGCCACCGGTCTCCTACGGTACCCCCTCCGGTACCCGGGCGTTCACATGCCCTGTTTGACACGAGCCCGCTCCGGGAACTCATCACTCGGGAGGTCGCCTGGCCCGAGATCGGCCGTGCCATCGCGGCGGGACAGCTCCAGGGGATTGCGGTCACGACCACGTCCTACACTGACAACCGGAGCGTGACGTTTTACCAGTCAATCCCCGAGATCACGGGCTGGACCCGTGTCCGGCGCGTGGGATTGCCGGTCCGGCTCACACCGGACCACGTGATGGCGTCCATTGCTCTGCCCATCCTGTTTCCCTCGGTCCGGATCGATGGGCGCGACTATGGAGATGGATCATTGCTTCAGCTCACCCCGCTTGCGCCCGCCATCCACCTCGGTGCCGACCGGCTCTTGATCATCGCCGTGCATGGTCCGAACCGGTCACAGGTCCCCCAGTCGCCGCGGGATGCGCCGCCGTCCTGGACGAAGATCGCAGGATTCATGATGGACGCGCTGTTCCTGGACAGCCTTTATATCGACCTCGAGCGGCTTAAAAGGATCAATGAGACGGTTGTTCGTGGCGCCAACGTTGCGGGGGCCACGTTGCGGCCGGTGGAGACGCTCGTGCTCTCTCCGAGCATGGATCCCACACTGCTCGTGAGCCGCCACCGCAACCGGTTCCCGCACTTGCTGCGCTGGCTCGTGCGCGAATCTGAAACCGGGAATTCGCCAGGGTTCGAACTCGAGAGCTATCTATTCTTTGATGGGCAATATTGCCAGCATCTCGTCGACCTCGGCTACGCGGACACACTCGACCGCAAGGACGAGATCCGGGCGTTTCTCGACTGACCGGGGTCACCGGGCGCCGGACTCTCGGTTCGGGCGTGCCCGTTCAGCCGGACGAGCCGGGCAGGCTGTCGGCGCGGGGAGGGGTCGGGGGTTCCGGCAAGAGCCTCAGGTGGCGGACGAGCGCGGGGGTCTCCGCGGTCGACAGGCGTCGCGCCAGCACTTCCGAAACATGGACGGATCGGTGTCGGCCGCCGGTACAGCCGATCGCAACGGTGAGATAGCTCCGGTTCTGGGATTCATACGCGGGCAGCCATCGTCTGATCCATTGTTCGATGTCCTGGATGAACGTTTCCACCTGGGGGAAGCCTTCGAGGTACTGGATGATGGCCGGGTCAAGGCCCGTCAGGTTCCTCAACCCGGGTTCCCAGTGGGGGTTTGGCAGGCAACGGGCATCGAACACGAGGTCGGCATCGAGGGGTACGCCATCCCGGAAGGCGAAGGATTCGATCAGGAGGATGAGGCGCCCGTGCCGGTGCGGATTGAGCCGCGCCCGGATCTCGGTGCGGAGCTCATGGACGGTCTTGTGGCTGGTATCGATCGTGAGATCGGCCCTTTCGGAGAGGGGTGCAAGCAGGTCCCGCTCCCGCCGGATCGCCTCCCGGAGCGAGAGCTGGTCGGTCGAGAGTGGATGTCGCCTGCGGGTCTCGCTGTAGCGGCGGATCAGCACTTCCTCGTCCGTATGCAGGAAAACGATCAGGCAATCCAGTGCGGCCTGCCGCAGTGTGTTGCAGGACTCGATCACGGGCGTGAGGTCGTGGCCTCCGCTGCGGGCATCGACCCCGAGGGCCATCAGGCGGTAGAGGCGCTTCCCGCTGCCGATCGTTCGTTCCACGACGCTGTCGAAGAGATTGGGCGGCAGATTGTCGATGCAGTAGTAGCCTTCATCCTCAAGTTCATGGATGGCGACCGACTTCCCGGAGCCGGATTGACCGCTCAGGAGGATGAGCTGGGTATCGGGTCGGTCCATGGCGGGTTGAGGTGGCGGCCGTCTCCGGAACGGTCAGGGCGTGTCGGCGTTCCGCGGATGATGATCGGTACGGCGCTCTTTGTCCCGGCACACCTGTGCCGCGAGCTTGTCGATGAGCGTATCGATCGTGGCATAAAGATCGCGCGAAGTGGCCTCGCAGTGGAACCGGTGCCCGGGCGCGTGTCCGGTCGCTTCGGCTTTATGCACCTGCTTTTCGACACTGAGGACCACGTGGAGATCGATGAGCGGCTCATAGTGGGTCAGACGCCCCATCTTGTCCTCGGTGTAGCGCTTGAGCGCCGGCGTGATCTCGATGTGGTGGCCCGTGATGGTTAGCTGCATGGTGATGACTCCTCGGGGGGTGTGGGCCCGGGCAGGGCATGGGGTTTCACGCGTTCCCGGAAGGGCGGGAACCCGAGTGCTTCGCGGTATTTCGCGACGGTACGCCTCGCAATCATGATACCTTCTCGGGCCAGACGCTGGGCGAGCGCGTCATCGGTAAGCGGATCTTCGGGATTTTCAGCGAGAATCCATGCACGCAGGCGGGCGCGCACCGCAGCGGCCGAGGTGCTGCCGCCGGTCCGGGTCTCGAGGGAGACCGAAAACAGGCGCCGGAAGGGGATGATCCCGCGTGGCGTGGCGAGGTATTTGCCCTGGACAGTGCGCGAGACCGTGGATTCGTGAAGTCCCAGCTGACTGGCCATTTCGCGCAGGCTGAGCGGTCGCAGGCAGGCCTCGCCGGCGGTAAAGTATTCCGCCTGATGGTCCACGACCGCCTGGGCCAGGCGGAGCAGGGACTCGTTGCGCAGGCTCAGGTTCTTGATGATGCCGCGTGCCTCGCGGAGCTGGTTGCGGAGTCCGGGATGGTCGAGACCTGGCCGGGCCCCGCCGATCCAGGCACTGTAGAGCGGATCGAGGCGCAGGCGGGGGAGATGCCGGGACTCGAGTTCGGCGATCCAGCGCCCGCCCCGCTCGGTGATCCGGACGTCGGGGATGACGTAGGCGGGCATCTCCGAAGCATTCGGATAGCTGCTTCCGGGCTTCGGATGGAGACTCCGGATGAGCGCCCACGCGCGCTTGAGCTCTGCGAGATCCGTCCCGAGACGCGCCGCCTGAGCCTCGCTCGTGCCATGGGCGAGGGAGGCTGGCGCCTCGCGGAGCCAGCGCAGGGCGAGATCGCATCCCGGCGTCTCCGGGGGCAGGGCGAGGAGCTGTGCGCACAGGCATTCCGGGAGCGTCCGGGAACCGACTCCGACCGGGTCGAGCTGCTGGATGCGGTGGCGGACCACCTGGATCTCTTCAGCCGTCACGGCCAGTACGGGATCGAGGCCGGCGATTAGCTCGTCATCGCTCAAGGTGAGATAGCCATCCTGATCGAGTCCCTCGACGAGGGCCCAGGCGATCGGCTGCTCCCGCGCGGTCAGTGGCATGAGGTCGAGTTGCCAGAGCAGGTAATCGAGCAGGGTCTCGCGAGTGGCGGTACGGTCCGCCTGAAAGCCTTCCCCGCTGCGGGCACGCGGCTCGAGGAGCCCGTCCGGCTCGAAGTCCGCCCCGCCTGGGGTCTCAGGTGATCCTGGCTCGAACGCGGCTTCACCGGAAAGCTCCAGGGTTGTTGCCGGCTCGGATCCTTCATCCGGTGGCGTCTCCGTCTCGGCATCCCAGACGGTTTCGCTCTCCGGATCGAGTACCTCGAGGATGACGTTGGTCTCGGCATAGGTGCGGAGATACTGCGCGAGCTCGAGGGCTGGCAGGGTCAAAAGCACCATCATCTGCCGGAGCTCGGGGGTCAAGCCCAAGCGGGTCGTCGTGTTCTGGACGAGGCTTGTCCGGGTCTTGAGGCTCAAGTAAGTATCCGCAGCCGATTATCCATGTCCGTGATTTTATGCCCGTTCGGGGGCCGGGCGCGGTTTCAGAGCTGGAAGTGTTCGCCGAGGTAAACGCGCCGGACTTCCGGATGCGCGAGGATTTCGCGGGAGGCGCCCTCGGCGATGATCTGGCCAGCGTGCAGGATGTAGGCCCGCTGGCAGATTCCGAGGGTTTCACGGACATTGTGGTCGGTGATCAGGATTCCGATCCCCCGGCTCGACAGGTGCTCGATGATCCGCTGGATATCGAGCAGGGAGAGTGGGTCGACTCCCGCAAAGGGTTCGTCGAGGAGCATGAACTGTGGATGGACGGCGAGTGCGCGCGCAATC
>JAJZNM010000157.1:11221-11782 GCA_021852325.1 Pseudomonadota bacterium | reverse complement strand
AAGCCGGGACGCACCCTGCGCACCAGTCTCGACCTTAGGCTCCAGTACCTGGCCTACCGGGCGCTCCGGAGGGAAATCGTCAAGGAACGCGCGCGCTCCGGTTCCGTGGTCGTGGTGAACCCGCGAAGCGGGGAAATCCTGGCCATGGCGAGTTTCCCGTCCTTCAACCCGAACAACCGCGCCACATTCATCCCGGCACACATGCGGGCACGTGCGGCGACGGACATGTTCGAGCCCGGTTCCGCCTTCAAGCCCTTCACCATCTCAGCCGCCCTGGCCAGTCGCCGTTATGAGCCCTGGAGCCTCGTCAACACCGGCAACGGGGTGTTCCGGATCGGTGATTACACGATCCGTGACGATGCAGACTGGGGGGTCATCGATCTCACGACCCTGCTCGAGAAATCGAGCAATGTGGGCGCAGCCAAGATCGCGCTGTCACTGCCGCGCCATTATCTTTGGCAGGCCTACCGCGACTTTGGATTCGGACAGACGACCGGTACGGGTTTCCCCGGGGAATCTCCCGGGCTCCTACACCGCTGGTTCGAATGGCCGCCTGCCGCA
>JAJZNM010000157.1:0-11211 GCA_021852325.1 Pseudomonadota bacterium | reverse complement strand
GCCTACTGCGTGCTTGCGGACGGCGGCATCCGGCGTCCCCTCACCTTTCTCGACCTCACGCATCCTCCGCGTGGCCGGCGGGTCATCCCGGCGCGGCTCGCTCAGACCCTGCGCACGATGCTCGAGACCGTGGTCTCGCCCGCAGGAACCGGTTTCCGGGCACAGATCCCCTATTACCGGGTCGCAGGGAAAACCGGAACGGCGCGGCTCTTCATTCATGGACACTACTCACGGCGGGTCTACAACTCGGTGTTTGCAGGCATGGCCCCTGCCGGGCATCCCCGTTTTGTGGTGATTGTGATCATCAAGCACGCGATGCGGGCCTATTTCGGCGGGCTGGTCGCAGCACCCGTGTTTGCGAAGGTCATGCAGAGCGCGCTTCGTCTCTACGGCGTCGCACCTTCCCATTGGCCCCAATCGACTCCGCCGATCGTCCTCACGGGCCAGGAACAGGTGTCATGACCACCCGTCCCACGCTCGCAGAGTGTCTCGCGGGCCTTGCGGCTCCCCCGCTTCCCGTCGCCCCGGTCGATGCGCTGGTGCTCGACAGTCATCTGGCCTTACCGGGCAGCGTGTTTCTCGCGGTGCGGGGAACCGTGCGGCACGGACTCGAGTTCCTCGACGAGGCACGCAGGCGGGGTGCCCGACTGGTGGTCTATGAGCCCGGTCCGGGCATCGACGCTCCCCCCGGGTTTCCGGCGATTCCCGTGCCAGGCCTGCGCCAGCATGTGGGCGAGATTGCATCCCGCTTCTATCGGCATCCGAGCCGGCAGATGAACATCCAGGCGGTGACCGGGACCAACGGCAAGACCTCGGTGGCATGGTTTCTGACCCAGGCACTCGACCGGCTGGGAGAGCGGACAGCCTATCTCGGAACGCTCGGCGCAGGCCCTCTGGGTTCGATCACGCCCCAGGACCGGACCACGCCCGATCCGTTGGCTCTGCAGGCGCAGCTTGCGGAATGGTTGGCACGGGGTGTGACGGTGGTAAACCTCGAGGCATCCTCCCACGCGCTCGACCAGGGGCGGCTGGTTGGCACGCGGATCACGCTCGGCCTGTTCAGCAACCTCACGCACGATCACCTGGATTACCACGGGGATCTCATCCACTATCGGGAGGCCAAGGCAAGGTTGTTCCGCGATTTTGCGCTCCAGGGTGGGGTGTTCAATGTGCGGGATCCCCTCGGGCGAGAGCTGGCCAACCAGTTTGCCGAGGATCGTGTCGGGATCCGGGTTGCGCTCGAGCCGGAGCCGGATTGCGCGGCCGATCTCTGGATCGACGCGCCTTTGGACGAACGCCCGGATGGCATGCACTTTGTGCTCCGGAGCCGGGATCGGGCCGTCCCGGTCACGACTCCCCTCTCGGGGCGATTCAATCTCGAAAATCTTTTGCTCGTGGCCGGGGCGCTTCGGTTCCGCGGCCTCGATCTCCGCGAGATCGCCCCCCTGCTCGGAGTGCTTCACGCTCCACCCGGGCGTTTCGAGCGATTCCAGGCACCCGGCCGCCCACTCGTCGTGGTCGATTATGCCCATACCCCGGATGCCCTGGAGCAGGCACTTCAGACGCTCGCGCGGTCGGTCCTGGGAGAGCGGACGGTCGTCTTCGGATGTGGCGGCGAACGGGATGCCCGAAAGCGGCCCGTCATGGGTGCGATTGCCGCCCGTTACGCCAGCCGGATCATCCTCACCGATGACAACCCGCGCGGGGAAGATCCTGTGAAGATCACGGATGCGATCTGTGCCGGGATCCCTGACCGAACGCGGGTCTCGGTCGTGCATGACCGGCGGGAGGCGATCCAGCGCGCACTGGAGGATACCGATCCCGATGGCGCAGTCCTCGTCGCTGGCAAGGGCCATGAGACTACCCAGGTTGCAGGTGGCATCGAGCATCCGCATTCGGATCGCGAGGTGGTCGCGGAATGGCTCGGACTCGAGGTTCCGCGATGATTGAAGGGACCTTGGCCGGGTTCGCGCGGATCGTGGGCGGGGTGCTGGCGGGACCGGACCGGCCCGTTCGGGGCGTCTCGATCGATAGCCGCACGCTGGCACCCGGCAACCTGTTCGTCGCGCTCCCCGGGTCCCGCCAGGATGGGCACGCATTCGTCGCGCAGGCGATCACGGCCGGAGCGGCGGGGGTGCTGGTCTCGAGGGCGCCTCAGGGCGTTGGTGTCCCGGCGGTGATCGTGCCCGATTCGCTGGCCGCGCTCGGCCGTCTGGCGCAGGACTGGCGCCGGCGGTTGTCCGCTCCGGTCGCGGCGATCACGGGATCCAGTGGCAAGACCACGGTCAAGGGCATGCTGACCGCCATTGTCGGGCAACACGCCCGGGTGCTTTCGACTTTGGGGAACATGAACAACGAAATCGGGGTTCCGCTCACGCTGCTCAACGGCCCGGATGACCCGGAGTATGTGATCCTCGAGCTCGGGACGAGTGCGCCGGGCGAGATGGCGCGGCTGGGCACGATGGTCGAGCCGGATCTCGCGCTCGTCACGAACGCGCAGGCGGCGCATCTCGAAGGATTGGGAACCGTTGATCAGGTCGCCCGTGAAAAGGGCTCGCTTTATGAATGCCTCTCCCGTGAGGGTGTGGCGGTGCTGAGTGTCGAGGATCCCTATGCGCCGCTCTGGTACCAGGCGATCGGCTCCCGGCGGATCGTGAGCTTTGGCCTGACCCAGGGCGATCTCCACTTCGCCACTCCATTCCGATGGGATGCCGAACGAGGCCTCTGGCAGGGGACCGTCCGCGACGGGGAGACGAGCTGCCCACTCGAGCTCTTCCTGCTCGGCCGGCACAATGCGATGAATGCCCTGGCGGCCATGGCCGCGGCACGCGCGTGGTCCATTCCGCTCGAAACAAGCGCCCAAGCGCTGGCCCATTTCCGCCCGGTCGCGAGGAGGCTCGAACGCAAGCGGGGACCCGACGGGTTCGAGATCATCGACGATTCCTACAATGCCAATCCCCAATCCGTGCTGGCGGGCATCGATGCCGCGCTGGCCATCGGGCCACCGCTCTGGCTTGTGATCGGCGAGCTGGCCGAACTCGGGCCCGAATCTTCGGCCTGGCACCGGGATCTCGGGCTCGAAGCACGTGCACGCGGGGTCGGCCGGGTCTATGCAACCGGGCGGGCGACGCAGGATCTCGTCCAGGGTTTCGGCGCGGGCGGATACTGGTTCCCAGACCAGGAAACGCTGCTCCAGGCGCTCGAAAAGGATCTGGTGGGTGGCCCGGCCGTGATCCTCGTCAAAGGCTCCCACCGCTCACGTATGGATCAGATCGCCGATGCCCTGTCTGCCAGAGGAGGGGCCTATGCTGATCTGGCTCACTGATGCCCTGGCTCACTGGATTCCGGGCTTCCGGGTCTTCCACTATCTCACCTTCCGGGCGCTGCTCTCGGTCGTGACCGCCCTCAGCCTGACACTCGTGCTCGGGCCTTACATGATCCGGCGACTTGAGGCGCTCCGGGTGGGGCAGGTGATCCGCGAGCTTGGGCCGAAGCAGCACCAGTCGAAACGGGGAACGCCCACGATGGGGGGGACCTTGATCCTCCTGTCGATCCTCATCACGACACTGCTCTGGGCCAATCCCGCGAACCGCTACGTGGAGCTCGTGCTCGCGGCACTCCTCGCATTCGGTCTGATCGGGGGGGTCGACGACACCCTCAAGCTCCGCCGCGGCTCGAGCCGCGGTCTTCGTGCCCGGGACAAGTTCATCGCGCAGGGTGTCGTGGCCCTGATCCTGGTCGGCGTGCTCTACGCCACCGATCGACATCCGATCGCGACTACCCTGCTCGTGCCATTCGTGAAACATGCCGCCTGGCCGCTCGGCCACATCGGCTTTTTGGCACTCGGCTGGCTCGTGCTCGTCGGGACGAGCAACGCCGTCAACCTGACGGACGGACTGGACGGACTGGCGATCATGCCGACCGTGTTTGTGGCCGGCGCCCTGTCCGTCTTCGCCTATGTGACAGGCAACTACAACTTCGCCACCTATCTCGAAATCGCCTACCTGCCGCATGTAGGCGAACTCGCGGTTTTCTGCGCGAGCCTCATGGGCGCGGGGATCGGATTCCTCTGGTTCAATACCTACCCGGCCCAGGTCTTCATGGGAGATGTGGGCGCGCTCGCCCTCGGAGCCGCACTGGGCATGATCGCGCTCATGATCCGCCAGGAAATCCTCCTCGTGTTCATGGGCGGGATCTTCGTGATCGAAACCTTGTCAGTCATCCTCCAGGTGGCCTCCTTCAAGCTGACCGGCCAGCGCCTGTTCCGGATGGCTCCGCTCCATCACCACTTCGAACTCAAGGGGTGGGCTGAACCCAAAGTGATCGTGCGCTTCTGGATCATCTCCTTCGTGCTGGTCCTCCTCGCGCTTGCGACCCTCAAGGTGCGGTGAGTGGCGAGGGGACAGGATCTCGTTCTGGGGCTCGGCCGCAGCGGCTGGGCGAGCGTCGAGTGGCTCACCGCCCAGGGGCGGCACGTGATCGCGGTCGATGATCGGCCCGGGCCCGCTCCGGGAGAGTTGCCCACCCCGCTTCCAGCGGGGGTGACGCTCATCTGGGGTGGCGCTACCCCTGAGAAGCTTGTGGGATGTGGTCGGCTGGTCGCCGCCCCGGGCGTTCCCGGGACGCATCCTAAGATCTGCCAGGCCTGCCGTCTCGGGATCGAAGTGGTTGGTGATGTCGAGCTGTTCGTGCGTGCCATCAAGCGCCCGATTCTCGCCATCACGGGTACGAATGGAAAAAGCAGCGTGGCGACGCTCGTCGCCGACATGCTGGAACGCGCGGGCCACCGGGTCCGCGCCGGCGCCAACCTCGGGACGCCTGCACTTAAGCTGGCGCTCGAGCCCCTGGCTGATTGTTACGTGTTCGAACTCTCGAGTTTCCAGCTCGAGCGGATCCATTCCCTGCGCGCGCGGGCTGCGGTCGTGCTCAATGTCTCCCAGGACCATCTGGACCGACACCCTTCGCTCGAGGATTATGTCCGCGCCAAGGCCCGGATCTACCGGAATGCCGCAATCCGGGTCGCGAACCGGGACGATCCACTCGTGATGTCGATGACCGGGCTCGGTCGTCCCGACTGGACCTTTGGGTTCACGCCACCCGGATCGGACCGGGCGTTCGGGATTCGATCCGGCCGGTCGGGACCGGTTCTCGCACGGGGCCGCAAGACCCTGCTGCCCCTCGCTGAGGTTCCCGGCACCAGGCGGATTGCAGCGCTCAACGCGCTTGCGGCGCTCGCGCTCACGGCCGATCTCGGACTCGATCCCGAAGCCGTCCTCGAGGCGATCCGTGCTTTCCGCGGCCTCCCGCACCGGCTTGAGTTCGTGGGTACGCTTCGCGGCGTGCGCTTTGTCGACGACAGCAAGGCAACGAATGTCGGATCCGCTGTCGCTTCGGTCGAAAGTTTCGATGATCCCGTGGTGCTGATTGCTGGAGGAGTCGGCAAGGGTCAGGATTTCAGGCCCTGGGCGGATGCCGTGGCCCCCAAGGTCCGGTCGGTCTTCCTGATCGGGGACAGCGCCGCAACCATGGCCGACCGGCTCCGGGGGCGCTGCCCGGTTGAGACCGTTCGAGACCTGGGCGAGGCGGTCCAGCGTGCCTTCCGCGCCGCGAGTGCAGGTGACCTCGTGCTGCTTGCGCCCGCGTGTGCGAGTTTTGACCAGTTTCAGGATTATGCCGAGCGTGGCCGGGTCTTCCAGCAAGCTTTCCGGGAACTCGATCATGGCTGAATCCACGGTGCCGACTCCGACTCCTCATGCCCTGCAACGGCTCGATCGCCCCTTGCTCGCGGTGACTTTTCTGCTGCTTGGCCTGGGACTCGTGATGGTGGCTTCCGCCTCCGTTTTCTGGTCGACCGCCGTGACCGGGCACGCGTGGAATGTCTTTGACCGCCAGCTCATCTTTTCGCTGCTCGGCCTGGTCTCGGGATTCGTCGTGCTCAATGTCCCGCTCGGCCTCCTGCTCAAACTCAGGCTCTGGGCGCTCGCGCTCGCGTTCCTGCTCCTCGCACTGGTCCTCGTGCCGGGTATCGGACGCGCCGTGAACGGCAGCATCCGCTGGTTGCCGCTCGGACCGGTCCGGATCCAGGCCTCGGAACCGGCACTGCTCCTCATGGCCATCTATCTTGCGGGCTATGCGAGCGAGCAGGGAGACCAGCTCCGGGAGAACCTGGCCGGACTGATCCGGCCTCTCCTCGTGGTCGGCGGTTGCGCAGTGCTCCTGCTGCTCGAACCGGACTTCGGTGCGGCGGTGGTGCTCCTCGCGATGGCGGGCACGGTCTTTTTTCTGGCGGGTGCCCGATGGCGCGACCTGTTCCGGGTGTTCTGGATCGCCGTCTTCGGACTCCTCCTCGTCGCGTTTGCAGCACCCTACCGGGTGATCCGGCTCACAACGTTCCTTGATCCCTGGCATCACGCCCTCGGAGGCGGATTCCAGCTCGCCCAGTCGCTCATGGCCATCGGTCATGGGGGCTGGTGGGGCGTGGGGCTCGGCCGCGGAATCGAGAAGATGTTCTACCTGCCTGAACCCGAATCGGATTTCATTTTTGCAGTGATCGGGGAGGAACTCGGGTTCGTGGGCATGATGGTCACGCTTGCCCTGTACGGCTTCCTGCTGTTCCGGATGTTCAGGATCGGCCGCCAGGCAGAGGTCATCGGACGGAGGTTCGAGGCCCTTTTGTGCTATGCGATCGGCGGGTGGGTCGGCATGGAGGCGCTGATCAACATGGGCGTCAATCTCGGGGCCTTGCCAACCAAGGGTATCACCCTGCCGCTCCTCTCCGCCGGGGGTTCCAACCTCGTGGTGACGCTGGTTGCGATCGGACTCGTCCTCAATGTGGGCACGGTGCTCGAAGGCCGACGGACGCGCGCGGCGCCGCCCCGGAGGAGCCATGCATAAGACCCCCACGATTGCGATCGTGGCCGGTGGCACCGGCGGGCATGTCATGCCAGCTCTGGCCGTGGCGGATGCGCTGGCGCAACAAGGCTATGGTATCCACTGGTTCGGAACCCGTCAGGGTCTCGAAAGCCGGCTCGTGCCGGGAAAGGGGTATTCCCTGACCGCGTTTGCGCTCCACGGGTTCCGGGGTCAATCGGGGTGGGTCCTCATCCGCTCCGCCTTCGAGCTCGTCGCAGCGTTCTTCCGCAGCGGATATCTGCTGCACCGCCACCGCATCACGGCTGTCCTCAGCATGGGCGGGTACGCGAGTGTCGCCACCGCCACTGCCGCATGGCTGACGCGGCGGCCGCTCTTCCTCCATGAACAGAATGCAATCGCGGGATGGGCCAACCGGCTGCTGCATCCGCTCGCGCGGCTGACATTCACGGCGTTTCCCGGCGCCTTTCCGTCGGGCGATCGGGTGATCGTGGCAGGACTCCCCGTCCGTGCGGAGATCCGGGCACTCAAGCCAGCCCGGATCCGCTTCGCCGGCCGGGACGGCCCGTGGCATCTCCTCGTGCTCGGAGGCAGCCAGGGTGCAAGACGCCTGAACGAAGTACTCCCCCGTGCACTCGAGGCCTGGCCCTCACCCATCCGGGTGATCCATCAGGCCGGGCAGGGCCAGGTCGAGACCACCGAGCAGGCCTACCAAGCAACTCCGGTCGAGGCCCGCGTGCAGGCGTTCCTGGATGACATCGCCGAAGCGTATGCCTGGGCAGACCTGGTCGTGGCCCGGGCGGGGGCCTCGACCATCGCCGAACTCTCGGTGGTGGGGCTGCCGTCCATCCTCGTGCCCTACCCCCACGCGGTGGATGACCACCAGACGCAGAATGCCCGTTACCTCGTGGAACGGGGGGCGGCCCGTCTCATCCCGGATGACGAACTCGATCCCGAACGGCTCCACGAGATGCTGGAGGCGCTGCTCCGGGACCGGGAGGTGCTTCTGCACATGGCCGAATCGGCGCAGCGCGCGGCACACCCCGAGGCAGCCGAGGTGATCGTCGCGGGCATCCGGCGCACGGTGGAGGCGGAGGCATGATGCCGGGGGAACGGATGGGGCAGATCCGGCGGATCCACTGTGTCGGGATCGGCGGGACCGGCATGAACGGGGTCGCCGAGGTGCTCCACAACCTGGGCTATGCCGTTTCCGGCTCGGATCGCGAAGCGAGCCGCACTACGGAACGACTTGCGGCGCTCGGCATCCCGGTTGTGATCGGGCATCGGGCCGAGAACGTGATCGGCGCCGATGTCGTCGTGATTTCGAGTGCCATCCGTCCGGACAACGTCGAACTCGAATCCGCGCGCACGCGGCGGATCCCGATCATTCCACGGGCCGAAATGCTTGCGGAACTCATGCGCTTCCGTTACGGAATTGCGGTCGCCGGAAGCCACGGCAAAACCACGACGACCGCACTCATCGCGAGTCTCCTGGTCGAGGCCGGGGAAGATCCAACCTTCGTGGTCGGTGGACGCCTCAACAGTGTCTCGGCCCATGCGCAGCTCGGCAGTGGGCGCTACCTCGTGGCCGAGGCGGACGAGAGCGATGCCTCATTCCTGCTCTACCAGCCCCTCCTCGCCGTCGTGACCAATATCGACCGGGATCATCTGGGGACCTACCAGGGGGATTTCAACCGTCTCTGCGAGGCGTTCCATGATTTCCTCCATCATCTGCCGTTCTATGGAGTCGCGGTGCTCGGTCTGGATGACCCCGAAGTGGCGCGTCTCCTGCCCCGGGTCGCGCGTCCGGTCGTGAGCTATGGTTTTTCCCAGGCGTCCGACGTGCGTGCGGTCGATGTCGTCTACGAGGGCCTCCGTACGCGGATCCGGGTGGCGCGCCGGGACCGGCCCGAAACCGAGTTTCTTGTCAACCTGGTGGGACGGCACAATGCCACCAATGCCCTGGCGGCGATCGCCGTGGCCGGTGTTCTCGAGATTCCAGACGCATCAGTTGCCCGGGCGCTTTCAAGCTTCGCTGGGACGGGCCGACGTTTCCAGTTCCACGGAAGCGGACGTCTCGGTGCCGTCACGTTTCTTCTGGTTGAGGACTACGCCCACCATCCGCGCGAAATCGAAGCCACGCTCGCGGCGGCAGAGCTGGCCTGGCCCACCCGGCGCAAGGTGGTCGTCTTCCAGCCCCACCGCTATAGCCGAACCTTCGAGCTCATGGATGACTTCAGCCGCGTCCTCTCCCATACCCCGGTGCTCGTGCTGACCGAAGTCTACCCGGCGGGCGAGACGCCCCGCCCCGCGGCCGATGGACGCGCCCTGTCGCGCGCGGTACGCGCACGGGGTGAGGTGGATCCGGTCTTTGCCGAGCGGATCCAGGATGTCCCGAAGATCCTCTCGAACCTGGTCCGTCCCGACGACGTGGTGCTGCTTCTCGGTGCGGGAGACTGGGGTGGAATGATCCCGGAGCTACTTCAGGGAGGAACTCCGTCATGAATGCCGCGATCCGCGAAGACGTTCCCATGTCCGAGTTTACCTCCTGGCGGGTCGGTGGCCGGGCCCAGCGCCTGGTTGAACCCAGGGACCGGAGCGCGCTCGTCCGGGTGCTCCGTTCGCTCGCGCCCTCGGAACCCGTCTATTTTGTCGGGCTGGGAAGTAATCTCCTCGTGCGGGACGGGGGCATCCGGGGCACCGTCGTCGTGCTGAGGAAGGGACTTTCGAAGATGGAACGGCTCGATGACGAGACCGTCCGGATCGAGGCCGGCGTGGCCTGCGCCCAGATTGCCCGTCGCGCACTCCAGTGGAAGCTTGCCGGCGCGGACTTCTTCGCCGGGATCCCCGGCACGCTCGGCGGGGCGCTCGCGATGAATGCCGGAGCATTCGGGGACGAGACCTGGCGTCACGTGCTGGCCATTGAGTGGATCAGCCGGAGTGGGGATATCGAGCGCCTCAACGCCAGAGCGTTCCAGGTGTCCTACCGCCAGGTTCCGGTACCACCGGGTCAGGGATTCCTCTCGGCGGATCTCACGTTCAAGCCAGATCCGGCGGTCACCCGGCAGGGGATCCGCGAGCTGCTCGCGCGGCGTGCGGCTACGCAACCGCTCGACCTGCCGAACTCGGGGTCGGTCTTCATGAATCCTCCCGGGGATCACGCGGCACGCCTGATCGAGTCCTGCGGGCTCAAGGGGTACCGGATCGGCGATGCCGAGGTCTCGGTCAAGCATGCCAACTTTATCGTGAACCGCGGCAAGGCCCGTGCGCGCGATATCGAGGCGCTCATCCGGCACGTCCACGACACCGTGGCAGCCAGGACCGGAATCGACCTGGCCACAGAGGTCCGCATCATCGGAGAACCCGGTCATGATGAATAGACGGGAACCGGATCCTGAAAGCCAGATTGCCGTCCTGGCGGGGGGACAGTCACCGGAACGCGCGGTCTCCTTGGAGAGCGGCCGGGCCGTCTTCGAGGCACTCACTGGCGCCGGATATCGGGTCGAGATGCTCGATCCGGCCGAGACCGTCTTCATCGACCGGCTGCGCGGAGGAGGTTTTGCCCGGGCATTCAACATCCTGCATGGTGGCGCGGGCGAGGACGGGTCGATCCAGGGGCTGCTCGAGATCCTCGGCATTCCCTACACGGGCAGTGGCGTGCTCGGATCGGCCCTGAGTTGTGACAAGAACCGTGCCAAGACCCTCTGGCAGGCCCTGGGGTTGCCCACACCGGCCGGGTGGCTGGTCGAGCCCGATGTCATCGAGCCGCCGCCGTTTCCGCCGCCCTGGTGCGTCAAGCCGGTCGATCAGGGATCGAGTGTCGGCGTGAGTCGTGTTGAGACGAGAGACGGGCTCGAGCTGGCAGTCGATACGGCTCGGGCCTACTCTGAGTGGGTCCTCATCGAGCCATGGATTGCCGGTGGCGAGTATACGGTCGGGTTCGTGGGCGAGAAGATCCTGCCTTCGATCCGGATTGAGACGCCACGGGCGTTTTACGACTACGTGGCGAAGTACGAGGATTCCGCAACCCGATATCATTGCCCGTCCGGTCTGTCCGCGCGCGACGAAGCTGCTCTGGGCAGCCTGGCCTGGCGCGCCGCCCGTGCACTTGGGGTGTCGGGATGGGGTCGGGTTGATTTCATCCTCAACGACCGGCTTGAGCCCTATCTCATTGAAGTCAACGTCGCACCCGGGATGACGGGGCATAGCCTCGTTCCCATGGCGGCCCGTGCCGTGGGCTGGACGTTCACCGAGTTGTGCCGGAGGATCCTGGCGGAAGCCAGGGGAGGAGGCCTTGATGGCTGAGATGAGGCGCACGCACAGCAGGACCCGGGCCTGGGT
>JAJZNM010000094.1 GCA_021852325.1 Pseudomonadota bacterium | reverse complement strand
ATGTGATCGAAGTGCTCCAACGCAAGCCCCTGTCGGCCCGGGCAGAATGGATTGGCCAGCAGATCGGTATTGGTTTGCTTGTCCTGGTCATGGGCCTGGCGTTCTATAACGACCTCGCTCACCTGTTCTAGATCCGAGGAGAATCTTTTGCGCAAATTATTCCACCATGGCGGAATGCTGGCTCTGATCCTGATCTGCTGCATGACTTCCGTCAGTGCCAAGACACCCGCCTCATTCAAGGTCACCCGGATCGTTTTTGAGGGACTGCATCGCATCTCAAGAGGGACAGCGCTCGACTATCTGCCCATTTCCGTGGGGGAGAGACTCGACCCTTCACTCATCCGCTCGGCGATCCGTGCGCTGTACCGGACCGGGTTCTTCCGATCCGTGACGATGCTCCGGAACCACCACACTCTCGTCGTGCGCGTCAGTGAACGTCCATCCATTGCGCGATTCTCGTTTGTTGGCAATCACGCCATTTCCAAACGGGACCTCAGGCATGCCCTGAACCAGGCCGGTCTCGTCAAGGGCAGGATCTTCGACCGTTCGGTTCTCGAGGAGATCCGGCAGTCGCTCTTTGACCAGTATTACAGCCACGGCAAGTACGGCGCCGAGATCGAGACGCACATTCGTCATCTCAGCAGAAACCGGGTCAGCATCCACGTGCGGGTACACGAGGGCCAGACCGCACGCATCCGGGCCATCAATATCGTCGGGAACCACCGTTTCTCGGAGTCCACACTTCGGGGCTTGTTCAAGCTGGAAGTTCCCGGCTGGTTCACCTGGCTGACCGGTGGAGACAAATACGAGCGTGAAAAACTGGTTGGCTCGCTTGAGCGGCTGCGATCGTTCTACGAGGACCAGGGCTATGCCAACTTTCACCTGAACTCGGTCCAGGTGGCGCTTTCGCCGACGCTCCGGGGTGTTTATATCACGGTCAACCTGCATGAGGGATCAGTCTACCGGGTGACGAAGGTGCAACTGGCGGGTCGGTTGATTCTTCCCGAGTCCGAACTGATGAAGAAAATCAGTGTACGGACCGGTCGGACCTTTTCGATGCAGACGGCAACCGCTTCCGCCCAGCGCATCACGACCCTGCTCGGGAACGAAGGTTATGCATTTGCAAAGGTCAAGCCGATTCCACGGCTCAACCATAAAACCCGTACCGCGACGGTCATCTTTTTCGTGCGCCCGGGACAGCGGGTTTATGTGCACCGCATCTATTTCCACGGGATCACGGGCACCAACGAAAAGGTCTATCTCGAAAACATGCGCCAGCTCGAGGGCACCTGGCTGTCAACACGAGCCATCAAGCTTTCCAAGCTCCTCATCCAGCGTCTGCCCTTTGTGAAGCAGGTCACGATCAAGCCGGTCCGGATACCGGGTTCTCCGGACGAGGTGAATGTTGAGGTGAATGTCCATGAACGGCGCTCCGGCACGGCCAATATCGAGCTCGGTTATGGACAAGGGGAGGGTCTCGTGATCGGGGGCCAGATCGCGCTTTCGAACTTCCTGGGATCGGGCCGTCTCTTGTCCCTGAATGCGAACCGTTACCCCTACCAGACAACCTATAACGTGACTTACACGAACCCCTATTTCACCATGGACAATGTCAGCGAGACGTTGACCGCATTTTATGACCAAAGCTCGGGGTTCAATGCTTATGCGCAGACGTTTAGCACAACGAGCTACGGGCTCTCCCTTTCCTACTCGTTCCCGCTGGCGACTTTCACCAGCTATTACATGGGGTTCACCACGAGCCACAACAACCTGCTGACGAACTGCTCGAGTCCTCCAATCTATTTTGATTTTGCGCTGGATCCCGCAAATGGTCATCCTTATACAGTTCCTTCGGAGTGCAGCACTCCTGACGGAAATACCGTATTGGTCGACCTCCCTGGCATCCGTTACAACAATCTTGAGCTTGATACGGGACTCGTGTTCGATGACCGCAACCGGTATATCCTGGCGACTGCAGGATCCCGCCAGAAAATCGGTCTCCAGGTGGGGGTCTCTCCTGGGCAGCTTCATTACTACATCCTCAATCTCCACAGCCAGGATCATGTCCCGCTCTTTTCGGGGTTTGGTTATGCCCTGAATGCACAAGTCGAAATGGGCAAGCCCTACGGCAATACGCCGATCTACCCGGTACTGCTCAATTTCTTCGGCGGAGGCCCTTACTCGGTTCGCGGGTACCAGTCTTATACGCTGGGGCCGAAGACGGCCAGCGGCATCCCGATCGGGGGTGCCATGTTGGCCTATGCACAAAACGCACTGATCCTGCCGCAGCTTTTTGGCCACCATCTGCCCGGCGAGGCTCCGAGCTACCAAGTCAGCCTCTTTGTGGACGTCGGGAATGTTTTTGCCACGCCCAGCGACTTCACGATCCATGGATTACGGGCGTCGACGGGAATCAGCCTCACCTGGCTCACACCGCTCGGCGCGATCCGGTTCAGCTGGGCCAAACCGCTCAATCCGCAGCCGGGAGACAGCCTGAGTTATTTCCAGTTTGCCCTGGGATCGTATTTTTGAGGGATTGGATCCATTTGCATCAGTTTACTTTGCGTCTGAAGTGTGATTCCGTTATGATTCCGTGACCATCCATCTTGTTCACTGCTACGAGAAACCTGATGACTCATGATTCCGTGAAGTATCCCAGCCGACGGGGGGAAAGCCGGTTTTTGCTGATCCTGATCGGGTGTATGGGATTGGCACTCCAGCCGGTCTGTGCGGCTCCGCTGAGGCTTGGTTACGTCAATATCGGGGCCCTCTTGCGCGAAATGCCCCAGTCGAAAGCCGCCGAACTCAAGCTGAATCAGGAGCTCGCGAAGCAGAAGCAGCACCTGGCGGAACGGCTGGGCGCGATCCAGGCGCTTCGGCGCAAGCTCCACAATGCCTCGGACCGGCTGTCACTCCTCAAGCGGATGGAGGACCAGCAGCATCTTAATACGCTTGAGAACAGTTATCGGATGAGTGAGGAGCAATATTCGGAAGATTTCAACCTGGCGCGCAACCAGGCTCTGGCAAACCTGCAGCGTCTCGCCATCCGAGAGATCCATGCCTATGCCCTGAAACACCACTTCACGCTGGTCCTGGGGAATGACGTGTATTTTGCCGACCCCTCTCTGAACATCACGCCACGGGTACTGAAGCGCCTCCAGGTACTCTATGCTGCGCATCGCGGCGCTGCGCCGCATGCGCAATGAGCGATCCCGATGGCCATCACCCTCGAGCAGTTGGCGGAACATCTGCACCTCTCCGTATTCGGTAGCGCCTGGGCGGAAATTACCCATGTTGCTCCGCTGGACAAAGCCTCTTCCGGAGCGCTCTCATTCCTGACCAACCGCCACTACCGGCGCTTTCTCGCGACCACGGGTGCGAGCGCCGTGATTCTCAGTGCGGACGACTTGCCTTTTTGCAGGACGAGTGCCCTGATCAGCCCGAATCCAGCTTTGTCCTACTGTCGTGCTGTCAGGTTTCTCGTGACGGAGCCCCCTACCGAACCTGGCATTCATCCGAGTGCGGTGGTCTCGTCGACCGCTGCGATCCACCCTTCAAGCCGCATCGGGGCTCAGGCCGTTGTCGAGGATCGGGTGGTTGTCGAGGCGGGCTGTGATGTCGGTCCAGGTTGCTACCTGGCCCGCGGGTCTCGATTGGGCAGGGGCAGTCGGCTCCTCGCGCGGGTGTTCATCGGCCATGATGTCGTGGTGGGACGGGACTGCCAGATTCAGGCGGGTGCCGCAATCGGGGGAGAGGGATTCGGTTTCGCCCGCGACGGTGAGGCCTGGGAGCGCATTCCTCAGCTTGGGACGGTCCGGATCGGTGACCGGGTCGAGATTGGTTCGAATACCTGCATCGACCGGGGGGCCTTGGAAGATACCGTCATTGAAGACGGTGTCAAACTCGATAACCTGATTCAGGTCGGGCACAATGTCCGGATCGGCGCCCATACGATCATTGCCGGAAATACCGGAATCGCCGGCAGTACCAAAATCGGCAGCTGTTGCCAGATCGGTGGGATGGTGGGGATTGTCGGTCATCTCGAGATCACCGATCACGTCATCATCACCGGGCGATCCATGGTTGCCCACTCGATTCACGCTCCGGGAGTGTACTCCGGAGGCATGCCCAGCGACCAGGCGGCACGCTGGCGGCGCAATACGGCTCGGTTCAGGCAGCTCGACGAGATTGCCAGCCGGCTCCACACCCTCGAAAAATCGCTAAAGAAGGACTCATGATGCTGAATATTTCACCTGATATTAATGGCATACTGGAGCAAATCCCTCATCGGTATCCATTTCTCCTGGTCGATCGCATCCTTGAATGCACGGGCGGCGAGAAAGTCGTCGGTCTCAAGAATGTGACTTATAACGAATGGTTTTTCCCGGGACACTTCCCGGATCATCCGGTCATGCCGGGAGTACTGATCCTCGAATCGATGGCGCAGTGTACAGGGGTATTGATCTATGCGACTCTCGGTGGGAAACCCTTCAACCGAACCCTCTATTATCTTGCCGGGATCGACAATGCGCGTTTCAAGAATGCGGTCATTCCGGGTGATCAACTGATCATGACGCTCAGGATCGTCCGCCACGTCAAAGATATTTGGAAGTTTAGCGGAAAAGCGGAAGTCAACGAACGACTGGTGGCCGAGGCGGATTTCCTGTGTGCGACCAAGGAGATGGACGCGTGATCGATGCGCGGGCGGTGATCCATCCGGATGCGAAGATCGATCCCAGTGCGAAAATCGGCCCGTTTGCCGTCATCGGCGCAGATGTCGAAATCGGGCCCGAGACGGAAATCGACGCTCACGCGGTCATTGAGGGACACACGCGGATCGGAACCGCAAACCACATCTATTCTTTTGCCTCGATTGGCGGCGATCCGCAAGACAAGAAATACCATGGTGAACGCACCTGGCTGATCATTGGCGATCACAACACGATCCGGGAATATACGACAATCAACCGGGGAACGGTCCAGGGTGGCGGAAAGACTGTGATCGGGGATGACAACTGGATCATGGCCTATGTGCATGTGGCGCATGACTGCCAGATCGGCAGCCATACCATTGCGGCGAATGGAAGCGCCCTGGCCGGGCATGTCGTGATTGACGATTATGTCGGCATTGGTGCGTTTGGGAAAATCTACCAGTTCTCCCGTGTCGGCTGTCATGCCTTCATTGGATTTGACAGTGGCGTGACGCAGGATGTCCCACCGTATGTCACGGTCTCCGGGACTCCGGCCGAGCCTCATGGAATCAACAGCGAGGGACTCAGGCGCCGCGGTTTCACGCCGGCCCAGATGCGCATCATCAAGGAGTCCTATCGCATCCTGTATCGCCGCAACCTCATGCTCGAGGAGGCACTAAACCAGCTTCAGGTACTGGCGAAGGAAAATCCAGAGCTCGAACCGTTTATCGAGGTGATCCGCAGTTCGAAGCGTGGTATCGTACGTTGAGATGCCGAGAGTCGCCTTCAGTGTCGGAGAGTTGTCGGGAGATATCCTCGCCGCCGACGTCCTCGACCACCTGAGGCAGTTGCATCCGGATCTCGAAACCCTCGGCGTCACCGGCCCCGCACTCCAGCAATCCGGATGCCAATCGGCGCTTCCGGTCGAGGCCCTCTCGGTATCCGGGCTGACCGAGGCAATCGCCCATCTCCCACGCTTATGGCAAATGCGCCGGAAACTGATCCAGACCTTCCTCGATTGGAAGCCCGACCTTTTTGTCGGGGTTGATGCGCCAGACTTCAATCTCGGGCTGGAAGAGACCCTGAGAGGACACGGGATCCGGGTTGCGCATCTCGTGAGCCCGACCGTTTGGGCCTGGCGTCCCGGCAGGGTCATGACAGTTGCCCGTGCGACCGATACCCTGTTCTGTCTTTTCCCCTTCGAGCCCGCCTACTACGAGAACACCTCCGTACGAGCCCTGTTTGTCGGCCACCCTCTGGCGGATCGACTCGCCCCACTCGAGGATATCCAGTCGGCACGCCGGGCACTTGGGTTGGATCCCGACCAGACGACCATTGCCCTGTTGCCCGGGAGCCGACGCCACGAACTCGCCCGGCTCGGGGTCGTGATGATCCAGGTCGCACGGCGTATCCAGACGGTTTCCGCACCGGTTCAATTCATCATGCCCGTAGCCCAGCCAGCGTTCCGTCCGCTCCTCGAATCCCTCTGGAACCAATATGGTCCGGCCCAGCCGCTCTCGCTCCTCGATCGAGATGGGCCGCGTGCGCTCGCCGTCGCAGATGCAGCGTGCGTAGCCTCCGGAACGGCGACCCTGGAAGGATTGCTCGTGGGGTGCCCTATGGTGGTGGCTTACCGCGTTTCGGGGATGAGTGCATTCATCGCAAGCAAGCTCCTGGGACTCAAGGTCCGCTGGGTCTCCATCCCCAATCTCCTGGCCCATGAATGCCTGGTCACGGAATGTCTGCAGGAAGAGGTGGACCCGGATATCCTGGCAGATGCGCTGTTCGCCCTCTTGAAGGACGGGGAACGACGGAAGGCGATGCGCACGCGGTTTCTCTCGCTCGGTGACGAGCTGCGATGCAATTTCGGAGAGACGGTCGCCCGCGAGCTCGACCAGATGCTCGGCTTAGCTCCGGAATGCGCCTAAATCCCCGATGACCACTCTTGAGCATGGAGACTGGGCGGGTGTCGACGAAGTCGGCCGCGGGCCCCTCGCCGGTCCTTTGGTCGCGGCGGCGGTCTGGCTCCAGCCGGAACATGGCATAGAGGGCCTGCGCGATTCCAAGAAACTCCGGCCGGCTGATCGCCGGGACCTGTCGAACCGCATCCTGTCTCTGGCCCGTGCCGTGGCGATTGTCACAGTTTCCCCTGAGATGATCGATTGCCTGAACATCCACCGCGCCACACTCTGGGCCATGCAGCAGGCGGTCGAAGCGCTCATTCCGGTTCCCCCGGGCGTGCTCGTGGACGGGCTCTTTGCGCCCGTGCTCCCGATCCAAGCCCATGCCCATCCACGCGCTGATGAGACCGATCCGCCCGTCAGTGCTGCATCGATCGTCGCCAAACACTTCCGTGACGAACTCATGGTGCGCTACGACGCTCTCTTCCCGGGATATGGGTTTTCCGTCCACAAGGGCTATCCCACGAAGAGGCACCTTGCCGCCCTCGAGGCTCTCGGCCCCTGCAGCATCCACCGCAAAAGCTTCGCGCCGGTGGCCAATCGGATCGGGCGCGTGGCCCCGGTGACACCTCCATGAAACAGCCTTTCGTACACCTGGGCATCCATTCGGAATATTCGCTGGAGGACAGCGTCATCCAGATTCCGGACCTCGTCAGGCGCGTGAAATCACTCGGGATGGGTGCCGTCGCACTGACGGACTGGTGCAACCTGTTTGGCGCCATCAAGTTCTACGAACAGGCGGTTGCGGCTGGCATCAAGCCGATCCTTGGCGCCGAACTGGCACTCACGCGGCCTGCGCCGCTCAAGGGATCCGAGCGCATCATTGTGCTCTGCAAAAACCGTGTGGGCTATACCCATCTCTGCCGCCTGATGAGCAGCCGGGTCGATACCAGTGGCGGCATCGGGCGCGCACTCCCCCGGGCGCTTTTTTTGGAGGGCCAGCCCGAAGGCCTGGTGCTCCTTTTGGGCCATGAAAGCGAAGTGGGCCGTTTGTTGCAGCTGGAACAGATGGATGCGGCCCGGGCGGAGCTGGAGCAGTGGCTTCAGTGCTATGCGGAAAACGTATGTCTCACAGTGTCCCGGATCGGGATTCCTCAGGAAACGCTGGTCAATGATGGCTTTGAAACGCTGGCGGAACGGGCCGGCATTCCGCTCGTTGCCAACAATGCCGTCCGTTTCCTGATCCCCGAGGAGTACGAGGCCCATGAGGCGAGGGTTTGCATCCAGAGTGGCTGGACGCTCAACGACCAGAGCCGGGAGCGCAAGTTCACCGAGCATCAATACCTGAAATCCACCGAAGCGATGTCGGAGCTGTTTTCGGACCGTCCCGATGCACTCAGCAATACCGTCGATCTCGCCCGGTGCTGCAATTTTGAGTTTGAGCTGGACCGGATCCTGCTCCCGGCCTATCCGGCGCCGACAGGTCAGAGCCCCGAACAGCTGCTTCGGGAGAAAGCCGAGGCGGGACTGCGTCATCGGCTTGCCGCGCTCACGCCGAGGGCGGACTCCGCTCATCCACCTTCTGATTATGCCTCGCGCCTCTCCACGGAACTCGAGGTGATCGAGCACATGGGCTTTGCGGGATATTTCCTGATCGTCTCCGATTTCATCGACTGGGCGAAATCCCATGACATTCCGGTTGGTCCAGGAAGGGGTTCTGGTGCGGGATCCCTCGTGGCCTATGCACTGGGCATCACAGGGCTCGATCCGCTTGAACATGGCCTCCTGTTCGAGCGATTCCTCAACCCGGAACGGATTACCATGCCGGACTTCGATATCGACTTCTGTATCGAGGGACGTGATAGGGTCATCCGCTATGTCGAGGAACGCTATGGATCCGACCGGGTAGCACAGATTGCCACGTTCGGGACCATGGCGGCGCGTGCAGTGGTGCGCGACGTCGTGCGGGTGCTCGGCCTGCCGTACGGCTTCGCCGACCGGCTGGCGAAACTGATCCCGTTCGAGATCCACATGACCCTCAAACGTGCGCTCGAGGACGAACCAGAGCTCAAATCCTGGTATGCATCCGACGAGAACGTCCGGACCGTGATCGACCTGGCGCAGAAACTGGAGGGGCGTGTCCGCTCGGTCGGCAAGCATGCCGGCGGTGTGGTGATTGCTCCCCAGGCACTGACCCGTCATCTGCCCCTGTTCAGCGACACCGATTCCGATGGCCAGATCACGCAGTTCGACAAAGATGACCTGGAGCATCTCGGGCTCGTCAAGTTCGATTTCCTGGGGCTCAAGACGCTCACCATCATCAACCGCACCTTGAAAACGATCCAGCACAGCCAGGCACAAGCTTCCAGAGCGCCGTTTTCGCTGGATGCGATTTCCATGCGAGACCCCGAAACCTTCCGCCTCCTGCAATCGTGCGAGACGACGGCCATCTTCCAGCTCGAGTCGCACGGCATGCGGGATCTCATCAGGCGCCTCAAACCGGACCGGTTCGAGGACATCGTGGCCCTGGTGGCGCTATTCCGTCCGGGTCCGCTCCAGTCCGGAATGGTCAACGATTTCATCAGCCGCAAGCAGGGACTTTCTCCCATTGCCTATCTCCATCCGTCCCTCAAAGGCATCCTGGAAGATACCTATGGCGTCATCCTCTACCAGGAACAGGTCATGCAGATCGCCCAGGAGATGGCCGGCTACAGTCTCGGCGCCGCGGACCTCCTCAGGCGTGCCATGGGTAAGAAAAAGCCTGAGGAGATGGCCATGCAACGCAGCGTCTTTGTGGCTGGCGCCGAGAGCCGGGGCGTGCCGGCCCGGAAGGCGGAAGAGATCTTTGACCTGATGGAGAAGTTTGCAGGCTATGGATTCAATAAATCACATTCTGTCGCCTATGCGCTGCTCGCCTATCAGACGGCCTGGCTCAAGGCTCACTACCCGGCCGCATTCATGGCCTCGGTATTGACCGGAGATATGGATCACACGGAAAAGCTTCTGCCCTTGTTGCTCGACTGCCGCCGGATGGGCCTCAGGATTCTGCCGCCCGACATCAACCGGTCGACCTACGGGTTTGCCGTGGAGGGAGGCGATATCCGGTATGGGCTGGGTGCCATCAAGGGTGTCGGTCAATCCATGGTCGAATCGATCGAACAGGCGCGACAAGACAGTCCGTTCGCCGGATTTGAAGATTTTTGTGAGCGCATGAGCACCCATCTCAACCGGCGCGCGTTTGAAGCGCTGATCAAGGCCGGCGCTTTTGATGGCCTCGGCATCGAGCGGATCCAGCTCATTGAACGCATGGATTCACTGATCGCCATGGCGGATCAATATGCCCGTTCTGCGCGCCAGATCGACTTCTTTGGGCTGCCGCGGACCGGTTCTGGATCCCTGATGGGGGAGGTGATTCCGCCCCGGGCGGAGGCCGGCCACGAGGCCGCCCGTATCCTTCTGGAATCTGAGAAAGAAGTCTTGGGTTTATACCTGAGCGGCCACCCGCTCGATCCCTACCGGGAGGAATGGCAAGCGCTCGGCCTGCGTAGCATCTCGGGCATTTTGGAGCGCGCCGCGGCCCAGCAGGCTTCGGGGGCGGTCTGGGTCGTCGGGCTTCTCGAAAACCTGCGCAGGCGGGGTGAGCGCGGACAGGGGCAGCTCGATGATGGAACAGGCCAGCTGGAATGCGTGATCTTCGGTGATCAGCTCCTCGCCGAGATCAGGGCAATCAAAGCGGGTGAACCGGTGGTGGTCGAAGGGACGATCGGATTCGACGATTTTTCCGGCCACTTCAGGATCCGTGTCCGGGAAATCCAGTCCTACGCTCGTTGGCGTGCCAGCGTCTGCCGTCGCCTTATCCTCACCTGGAAATCCGACCACCCGGACCAGGATTCCCGCTTGGATCTCCTGACGGCCTTGCTGGCCCGGCATCGCGGTCCCGGGACCCGGGTCAGCGTTCACTATGAGACCGTGTCCGGAGCGGTGATGCTTGATCTCGCCGAGGGGGACTGCGTGGAGATCACGGATGATCTCCTCTTGGAGCTGCGCAAGCATTTCGGCCTGGATGCGGTCAGCCTCGAAGCTGGCAAGCCCCCCCCGAACCGGGACCCGCTCCGGAACGACTCTCTCCCCCACCGGGTCTCTCGGCCGGGACACGAGACGGGTTGAGTGGATCCCACCCATCGGGGTCTGGCACAATGGTGAAGAACCCTCTAGAGCGGCATGGTTCTTGTGGATGAAGAGGTGGCCTCGCGCACGGCAGGTTTGATGCGTGGATCCCCGGAAGCGGGCTGGGGTGCGAATCGATCCATACACTTGAATCTCGATAACGACGATATGTATCTGAACTTCCTCGATTTTGAACATCCCATCGCAGAGGTCGAAGCTCAGCTTGCCGAGTTGCGCCGACTGAAAGAGGCCGGCGAGCCGGTCGATTCCGAGATCGAGCGGCTGACCCGCCTGAGCCAGGAAAAGACCGAGGAAATCTTCGCGAACCTGGATCCCTGGAAGGTCACCCAACTCTCCCGTCACCCCCAACGTCCCTATACCCTGGATTATGTCGCACGACTCTTTACCGAAGTCGAGTTTCTGGCGGGTGACCGGTCGACGGCCGATGATCCCGCCTTGGTCGGGGGCGTGGGCCGGTTTGAAGGCAGGCCGATCGTGTTCTTGGGGCATCAGAAGGGTCGCGACACCAAGGAAAAGGTATTCCGGAACTTCGGCATGCCAAGACCCGAAGGCTACCGCAAGGCACTCAGGCTCATGCGTCTCGCCGAACGGTTTCACCTGCCGCTCATCACGTTCATCGATACGCCGGGTGCCTATCCGGGCATCGATGCCGAAAAACACAACCAAAGTGAAGCGATTGCCAAAAACCTGGAAGTGATGGCCGAGCTCCGGGTGCCGATCCTGGTTTGTGTGATTGGAGAAGGCGGATCGGGTGGAGCCTTGGCGATCGGGGTCGGCGACCGCTTGCTCATGCTCCAATACAGCGTCTATTCGGTGATTTCACCGGAGGGATGTGCATCCATCCTCTGGAAAAGCGCGTCCAAGGCGCCCGAAGCTGCCGCCACACTCGGGCTCACGGCGGACAAGATCCATGCACTCGGGATTGCGGACGAGGTCATTGTCGAACCCCTCGGGGGAGGGCACCGGGATGTGCCCGTCCTGATGAACTCGGTCCGTGAGGTGCTATTGCGCCATTTGACTGAACTCGCCGCGAAAACCGAAGAGGACCTCTTGGCAGAGCGGATGGCCAAGATCATGCATTATGGCATTTACGAGCAATGACACGGCCTGAAGCGTTCAGCCCGGAGGCCCTGCATCATATTCTTGCCCCCCTGAAAGCCCCGAAACTCTGGGTTGCCTGTTCGGGCGGGCTCGATTCCATGACTTTGCTCCATGCCCTCGCCACACGCCG
>JAJZNM010000045.1:4654-12056 GCA_021852325.1 Pseudomonadota bacterium | reverse complement strand
TCGACATCATTCATGCAGTCGGGGGGGGGTAGGCGCATGCGGCCTCGGGCGCGGAACGGCCGGGATCCCGAGGATCCATGGGAACTTGCGGGACGCGTCTATACTTCACGACTCCTGGTCGGGACGGGAAAGTACCGGGATTTCGAGCAAACGCAGCAGGCGATCGAGGCGAGCGGCGCTGAGATTGTGACCGTCGCAATCCGTCGCGTCAATATCGGCCAAGACCGCAACGCCCCCAATCTCCTCGATTATCTGCCGGAGCCCGATTACACGATCCTGCCCAATACAGCGGGTTGCCGGACGGCTGACGAGGCCATCCGCACGGCCCGGCAGGCGCGCGAGCTGCTTGACGGCTCGCCGCTGATCAAGCTTGAAGTCATCGGCGATGACGGATCCCTCTATCCAGACGGACTCGAAACACTCCGCGCGACGGAGGCGCTCGCCCGGGAGGGTTTCTGGGTGCTCGTCTATACCACAGATGATCCGGTCCTCGCGCGGCGTCTCGCCGACGCCGGCGCGCGGGCCATCATGCCGTTGGCCGCCCCCATTGGATCCGGGCTCGGTATCCTCAACCCCTACAACATCCGTCTCATCATCCGTGAAGCACGCGTGCCGGTTCTGGTCGATGCCGGGGTGGGCACGGCCTCAGACGCTGCGCTCGCCATGGAACTCGGCTGTGAAGGCGTGCTCATGAATACCGCGATTGCCGCCGCACGGAATCCCGTGCGCATGGCCTGTGCGATGCGCGAGGCCGTGATCGCCGGGCGCCTCGCTTACCTGGCCGGACCGATGGCTCGGCAACAGCTGGCCCAGGCTTCCTCGCCTCCGCGCGACCCCAAACCCTAACATGACTGGCGTGAGGCGGATCCGGAGCTATGTCCGGCGCGACAGCCGTCTGACGCGTTCGCAAGCGCGTGCCATCGAAGTCCTCTGGCCGCGTTACGGACTCGAACCTGGATATCCGTTCGATCCGCTGGTGGCCTTCGGCCGCAACGCACCCATGACGCTCGAGATCGGATTCGGCGACGGCAGCAACCTCGCGACTTTGGCCCGTACCTTTCCGGATGAGGATTTTCTCGGGATCGATGTGTATCAGCCTGGCATCGGCGCTCTCCTCGCCCGTCTCAACCGCGAGCGCATCGAAAACACGAGGCTTTATGCCGCCGATGCCAGCGAGATCCTGGAGTCCGCCTTCCCGCCCCGGGTGTTTTCCCGGGTCCTGATTTTCTTTCCGGATCCCTGGCCCAAGCGCCGACACCACAAGCGGCGGCTGGTTCAGCCGGCCTTTCTGCAACAGCTCGCCCGCGTCCTCCGCCCCGGCGGCCAGCTCCATCTCGCGACCGATGACGAACACTATGCGGGCCATATGCGCGCGTGTCTCGAGGCCGCCCAGGCCTATACACTTTCTTCTTTCGGGGCCGATCAAGGCTCTCGCCTGCGGGAGTCAACCCGCTTCGAGCGCCGGGGGCGACGCCTCGGGCATGCGATCTATGACCTTGTGGCGGTCCGGGTTGAACATCCTGGCGCGCAGGTGCATGACGCATCAGTCGAATAGATCCGGGAACCGGGTTCTCCTTTTCGCCTCGGGCAGTTTGACAGGCGCCCGCTTCGCCAGTATCCACGCCCGGCCTCAAGGCGGGCGGTTCCACGAGGGAGTAGTCGAGCGCCAAGTTGCCAAAAGACGCCTATGCCGGGGTTCCAGAAACGTTATATATGGCTGATGTCTTGCATCCTGGTTAAACGGAGCATTTCATATGGACGAAATCCGGCCCTGGTGAAAGGTAGTGAACTCAATGGCAACAACCGCCGTGGCTTTGCCCCGGGCATGGCACTACGTCGCCCAGTCAGCTGGCTATCGTGCTTTCATCCCGAGGCCGCTGCCGCCGCAGCCGGCACTGGCATTGAACGGCGAACTCCTGGGCCTGCTTTCCACAGCCGATCTCGCCCTCAGTCGCCTTGTTGGATCGGTACAGACGCTGCCGAATCCGGACCTCTTCGTCTTCATGTACGTGCGCAAGGAGGCGGTGCTCTCCAGCCAGATCGAGGGCACGCAAAGCTCACTTCAGAATCTGCTGGCGGCTGAGGTGAAGATGTTCAACCAGCACCTCCCGTGCAACGTCGACGAGGTCGTCAACGACGTGCGGGCGATGAACCATGGGCTTACACGATTGCACGATCTGGCGGTATCGGTGCGGTTGATCCGCGAGATCCATGAAGCCTGGAGCAATTTTTGCACACCCGAGATCCGTTGCCGCCGCTCGTGAAAATCGCGCTGTTCACAGAGGCAGGTCCCTGAGTCATGGCGGCGGGGGGCAAGCCGCGAGCCAGTTCGCATTGCTGCAAGTCGAAGGCAACGTGTTGGCTGAACCACGCGCGGCATGCTCCCCAGTCAGCCGCGCCTGGTCCACAGGCGCGATGCCGCACTGGAGTGTACGACCTGGACAACTTGGCGGCGAGGTGCACTGAAACTCCTATTCCAGCTGTTTTGCCTGCACATCTCGAGCCAACCGCCATGCGCAGCTACGCCTCGGGATTGCGTTGACTAAACTCAAGATACAGCGGTGATTTGAGTCTTGGAGAGTCGACAAAATCCATACGCTATAACCACTTGTAGTGTCAGCTGGACAAGGGCCCCCTTCGGGCTGATAGAATACCGACTTTTTCGGGGGGATGGATGGACTCGATGGGTGGAATGGAACGACACGCGAAGCTTTGTGCGGCCATCCTGATCGGGGGACTGGCGTTGGTCGGTGTGTGGTCATGGACATCAGCCAGGGCTGCCAAAATACCGGTTCGGGATTTCATGTCTCCCTATACGATTTCAGATGTCCGGATCTCTCCGACTGGACGTTATCTATCGGTGGTTGCGATCGACCGTGTGAAACATGACCGCCGGATGGTCGACATCCTGGACCTTCGCACACTGCTCAAGGACCACCGGGTGAAGATTCTCGCGACACTCTGGATGAATGTCGGAGAGCTGGTATACCGTTCGGTGTGGATCAACCCGAAGCGGCTGCTCGTGGAAGGGGCCTTCCAGATTGGCGGATTCGATCAGCCGTTTGCCAACGGCAGTATTTGGGCTGTCAACGCGGACGGGCATGATCGCACCCATCTTGCAGGATCAACCGGCGACATGCCTCCGAGCCTCTTTCTGCAGCGCATCCAAGGACGATCGCGTCATGCGCTGTTTGAGACCGGAGGCTTCGGTACGGAGTCACAGGAGACGATCCGGCAGGCCAATGTCTATAGCGGCCGCTCGGTCGCGGTCATGACGGCACCCGCACCCAACCTCGACCTCCTGGCGGATTCCGAAGGGAAAGTCGAACTCGCGTTCGGGACGAGCCTGAGCAACGGGCACCCCCGCCTGTTCTGGCGCAAGCCGCACACGCTGAAATGGATCTCGCTTGGGCAGTTGCTCAAAGGACAGGATCCCTTCATGGGTGGGCTCGGTCCGCTGGTTCTGGGCGCACGGGGTCACGACTTCTATGGACTCGCCGAGACGGGCGATGCCGGGAGAACCGTCGGGTTGTACCGAGTCGACCCCGTCGACCTCAAGAAAACGCTCATTTATGCCAACCCACATTACGATGTGACCAACAATGCCCTCTTCGAGGGCGGCAGCGTGATCCTGAACCACGCACGTGACCAGGTCGTTGCGCTGCGCATCATGGGCAACCAGCCCCGTCTTGTCATCACGGACCCGCATTCCCGGAAGGCCAACCTCCTGGCTTCGGTCTTGAAAGACTTTCCCGGCGATTTTGCCTCGATTGAAAGCATGGCGCCTCAGGCGAAACGCGCGATCGTCAAGGTGTGGAGCGACCGCGATCCGGGGCGTTATTTCCTCTTCGAATCCCGCCCGGCCCCCAAGCTGATTTACCTCTTCCGGGCCGATTCCAAGATTCCGGTGCATGGCCTCGCCACCATGCGCCCGATCACGTTCAAGAGTGTGGGGGGTGTCCGGATTCACGGCTACCTCACCCTACCACCGCATGTCTCGGCTCATGACCTTCCACTCATCGTGGACGTGCATGGGGGTCCGTACACGATCCGTGACGCCTGGATGTGGCATCCGACGGTCCAGCTGTTTGCGAACCGCGGTTACGCGGTCCTCCAGGTGAACTACCGGGGATCCGGGGGCTATGGCGCCCGGTTCCAGGAACTGGGTTACCGGCACTGGGGCTCGACCATGCAAACCGATGTTGCGCGGGGTGTCGAATGGGCGATTCGCAAAGGTATTGCGGATCCGAAACGAATCTGCATCTATGGGGGAAGCTACGGGGGTTATGCGGCGCTCATGAATGCCGAACGCTATCCTGGACTATACCGCTGTGCGGTGGGCTACGATGGCGTCTATGACCTGCCCATGATGTTCACGCGTACCGAGGATATCGACCGCAGCGTGTACGGGCGCTACTATCTCCGGTCGGTGCTCGGCCAGAACCAGGCACAACTCCGGAGGTTCTCGCCAGTCGATGCAGTGAAGCACCTGAAGGCACCGGTGTTGCTGCTACAGGGAGGGAGGGACCAGCGGGCTCCCGTCGCCGGGTACCGCGAGATGGTGGCTGCGATACACCACCATGGCACGCCCCTCGAGACCCTCTTCGAGCCCGATGAGGGTCACGGATTTTTCAAGACCCGCCATCGCGTCTTGGCCTACCGGACCATCCTCGCGTTTTTTCGGCGTTACATCGGGCCCGGCGTGAGCCCCAGCCATCCCTGAACCGCGCCTGACGCAAACCGACGGATCGCAGGCGGGACCGTAGATTCCCGCCCACACCGGGTGATGGGGTGCAAGCCCAGGTGATTCTGAAGCTCCAAGCGCTCCAGTGAATGGCCATCGGACCGGAGGGTGCGTGGGACCCTCCCCACCCCCTTGCGACGCCAACCCCTCCCGATCCCCTGGTGACGAAGCCGGATTCCCCCAGGCGATCCGCGGATCCGGACGCCTGTCATCGATTTGTCACAAGTTCGACATGAAACCGACACGCTCGGTCTCTAGGATGGCTTCCATCAGGTTCAAGGGAGGCTCCTTGAGGAGCGTGGTCATGGCACTTCATCTTCACGCCGGTCACCGTCCCCACGTGATTTTGCTCGGCCCCGTGGAGTCGATGGATCCGGAATTGCGTTTCGAGATCGAGCGGCTCAAGGGTTCGGTTCTGCAAACCGTGCATCCCGAATCGCTTTCCGAATCCGAGCTCGCGCAGGTGGACTGTCTCGTGATCCTGAAGGGTACATCGTTCAGCGAGGCCATGCGGATCCGGTTCGTGAACTGGGTTGAACGAGAGAAATGGTCTGGTCTCTTTGTCAAATCCGGAACCCGCTGCCCGCCTTCGCTTTGGAAAGTCTTTGCTGGATCTGTCGCGATGGATCCCTCCCGACGGGGTCCCGCGTTGCGGCTGGCTCCTCCGCCGGTCAAGGAGGCTTCCCGGATCCGGCAGGGTGCATTTGTGTTGGACCCCGGCAACCACACGGCCACGATCGCCGGCGAGGAAATCGTGCTTCGCCCAATGGAATATCTGCTGCTTTCGCATTTTCTCGAGCATCCGCAACGCCTCCATCACCGGCATGAACTCGTGGATGTGCTCTGGGGAAGCGGAGCCGCCATCGATCCGAGGACCGTCGATGTCCATGTCGCCCGCCTGCGCAAGGCGCTCGGCGAGAAGGGATGCGCTGACACCATTGAAACCGTGTTCCGCTTTGGCTACCGGTTCCGGCCTGAGCGGTGTACCTCACCCAAGAAACTGTCCGAGTCCTGACCCAAACGCTTTCGAGGAGTAAGCCATGAACGCTGTCGTCCGTCCCGAAATCTTCAAACCCGCCGTGCAGGACGTTCCGGCAGTCCGTCGCCCGGAACGCGTGCCGTCCGTGCTCCTTCCCTCCGGCGAACCACTCCTGCCGGCATCCACCTGGTTCGGGGAGGATTGGCTCAAGGCACCGTTCTGGCGCTCGACCGGTGCCGCCATTGGCCTCGAACTGCTTCTCTTGGCCGGACTCTTCGGCTGGATCATGGTCGGTCAACTGGCACCCACGCAGACCCAAAATACCGTCACCGCGGTAACCCTCGTTGCGCCGCCCAAGCCGCCGCATCCCGTCGTGCGTCCCCCGGAGCCTCCCACACCGATGAGCGCGTTCGCGCCCGCACCCGTCCTCCCGCAGATTGCGCCGCTCCCGCCGATCGCGGGCGGCCTCCCGGTCCCGCGCGCCCTGCTTTTGCCTCAGCCTCCAGAAACCCCTGCGCAGCCGCGTGCCACGGGACACATGAATCCCGTCGCGCTCTACAGTGCGATCCTGCGTGAGCAGGTCCGTGCGGCACTCGTGGTCCCGGCCATTGCACGCCAAATGGGGCTCAGTGGAAAAACATTGGTCCTCTTCCGGCTCAAGCCGGACGGCCAGATGCTTTGGGCCCGCATCCTCCGGACAAGCGGGTCGGGCATCCTTGACCGTGCTGCGATCAGGGCTTTTCACCAGGCTGATTTTCCACCTTTCGTTCCCCGGATGAGGCGCGTCGACACCACGTTTGAGCTCTGGGTCCACCTGAACGTGGATCAAGGCTGAGAGGGACGATCCGGCAAATTCGGCCGTTCCGCATATTTTTGCCACACAACACATAGAGGGGAGTCATGTTCGATTTCGATCCGCAAAACGCAGATTCGGTACCCGGCCGTCCAGACGGTCATGAGAGGGCGTGGACACGGATGGCCATCGGTGGGAGTGCGGCCATCCTGGGACTCCTGATGTCCCTGATCCCTGTCCAGGCGCAAAGTGCCGATACCAGTCCCGTCATCAATGCCGGCGCTGTGCACAAGGCCGCCTCTTCAGAGGCGGTGAAACCCTACTCGCATCGCGCCCAGCTCAAAAAGCCGGTGAGCCTCAAGGTGATCGGACGCCCGGAAATCGAGGCCGCGGGACCGGCAGCCGGTGCGGCCGAGGCCCTGGTTTACGCGCCGGGTGTCACGATCGGGGGTTACGGAAACGGGGGTGCCACCAAGTATTCATTCAGCATCAACGGCATCAAGCAGGGCTGGGGTGGACCCTCAGGCGGCACGATCGACGATGGGTCGATCGCGGTGAGTTTCGATGGAGTGCCCATGAACAACCTGGCCTCGGGTTTGTGGCAATCGCCGGAGGTGAACCAGCTCGAGATGATCCAGCAAATCGCCGTCACCTACGGGCCCGGTGAGCCGGTCGACCGCTGGTATGACAATGTGGGGGGCGGCATCGACTTCGTGCCGGTCCAGCCTGAGCGGGATCCCGGATTCAAGGTCTCCCTCTTCGCCGGCTCCGATGCCAGCCAGGGTTTCTATCTCCAGGGCGAAAGCGGCCGACTGGGCGGGTGGGAGACCGTGATCGCGGGTGGGGCGAGCAGTCTGGACAGTTTCCGCACGACCCCAGACGGGTT
>JAJZNM010000045.1:0-4644 GCA_021852325.1 Pseudomonadota bacterium | reverse complement strand
GAGTCCCGGGCACGATTACGCCTGGTTTTTCAAGACACGCCACCGCTACGCCGGGGGCAGCCTCAGTGTCGGTGCCTATACCGCTTATGGACAGGCCTTCCGTCCCAATGTGGTCCCGGTGAATCCGATCCCGGGAGTTACGATCAATGGACTGACCCCGGCCGGCACCCCCATCGCCGGACCGCTCTACAGTCAGGCCACGACCGGATTCTACGGCGCGCTGCCCTATAGCGTCTGGAACAAGAACGATGCCAACCGGACCTATCTCTTCTACATTCGGAACAATACGGCCCTGAGCAGCGATCTCGGTTTTCATGAAATGGTCTGGTACCGCTACGGATCCCGTTTCCATTTCCATGACTACAATTTCGAGCAGGATGCAGCGAACCGCTACGAATACAACAATCCCCATGGCTATGCCTATGGCGACAAGGCCTATTTCAGCCTGCTCCTGCCCGACAACAGCATCGATTTCGGTGCCTTCTGGATCACGAGCAAGTACAACTCGAAAAATGCGTTCTATAACCCGCTCGACGGGGGCAGCAACGAGGCACCCAACGCCCCCTACCGGAGCGACATCTGGAACCAGAACGATGTGGCACTCTTCGGACAGGATGCGATCCACTTGCCCCTGCATTTCACGGTCACGCCGGGATTGCGCCTGATCCGGTACAACACCGACTACCATGTGAATGGTCCTGCTGATTTTCCGAATGCGACGGGTGGCGACCAGGCGAAACTCCCCAATGCCTCGACCGGATTCACCAAGCTTGAGCCTTCGATCTTCGTGAACTGGCAGCCCACCGCGGACTGGTCGGTCTATGTCAACTACAGCACGGCGTATCGCCAGCCCTCAGATGGCGGCGGCGGCGGTCCCTACCAGGATATCTTGGCCTCGTCGCTCCAACTCGAAGAGGGTGTTGAGACTCAGGTCGGTGCCAAGTACCGCTGGATCCACAGTCCGGTCGGCGCGTTTTTCGCGGGCATCAACTATTACCATCTCACCTACAGCAACCAGATCATCTCGATCACGAGCGCGAACGGCCAATATCTCACCTCCGCCTTTGGAAGCTCCCGTTATGATGGGGTCAATCTCTTTGCGGATGATGATCCAGTCGAAAACCTCCATCTCTTCGCCAACCTGTCCTTTGAACATGCGGTGTTCAACCACTACGAAGTGGGCGGGGTCGATTACAACGGGCTGCCGGTGTCGAATACGCCCGAACGCACGTTCAGCCTGGGTGGGTCATGGATGTTCCCGGTGAATGCCGACCTGACCCTCGCTCCCCGGCTCTGGCTCACCTACAACGGACCCGAGTACCTGTTCAACAACAATACCGGTGCGCCGACCAATAACACCCAGCCGGCCTACACGGTCTGGAACGCCGCCCTGGGCGTCGGGCTACCGCGTCTCGATCCGCTTCACAGCCTGCGCCTCGACTTTGGTGTCTTGAATCTTTTCAACAAGCACTACAATACGATCGAATACTATTCGAGCGGCGGCTATTTCGTGCTCCCGCAGAGCGTGGGCGCGCTCCTGGCTTATCCCGGGGCGCCCCGCACGGCCTTTGTCTCCCTGACGGCCACGTTCTGAGCCCTGAATCACTCCGGATCGCTTTGAGGGCCGGCTGAGACCGGCCCTTTTTATGCCCATGATGGCACGCATCCACCAGGCTGGTCCACGGCTTCAAAACCTGTTGGAACCCAACCACTTGGATGCCATCGTTTGGGTGCAGATCAGGTCGGGTCATCAGCCTGTCAGGAGTTTGCCATCCGGCTGTATCTGCTTCTTCATGGTACTGAAAACATGAACACCGACAATGCCGAACATCCTGCCGGGCGCGCACGCTCCAGGCAGATTTTCGAAACACCCATACGATTGTCGGAGAAATCACATGTCGCATGCCCCCTGGGTCCGCCATCCTGCCGGGCACTTGCTTCCTGGCTGGATCATTCTTGCCGCCCTGATCGTCTGTTCCGTGCCGCTGGCGCACGCCTCATCGGGTCCGGTCTACGCCGGATCCGTCAGCAAGAATGGAAAGGAGAAACGCAAGAAAAGCCTCCATGCCAAAAACAAGAAATCATCCTTCACGGTCTCGACCATCGGTGCGCCCACGATCCGTGCGGCCTCGCCGGCGGTCAACGTACAGACCATCCTGGCCAAACTGCCAAGCATCAATGCCTACAGCGATGGGCCGAACGGCATCCGCAGCCACGTCACCCTGCGCGGGTTCGATGCGTACCAGATCTCGGAAACGTTTGACGGCATTCCCCTGAATGACCTGTTCAACGCTGCCGCCACGAACTATGCGTCCGCACGCAATGCGATCCCGCTCACGCTTTCGGATCTCGGGAGCATCTCGGTGTACCGGGGCATCAACAATCCATCGGTCAACTCGCTCTATTCCCTGGGCGGAACGATTGCCTATGCCCCAAGGCAGCCAAGCCCGCTCTTTGATGCCACGATTGGCCTCGGATTGGGAAACTTCGCCACGAACCGGATCGAGGGCCGGATCAATACGGGCTCGCTCGATGGCTTCGACACGCTCATCGACTTCACCCGTGACGAAAGCAATGGCTGGCAGGATAACGTTCACAACCAGAACTACAACTTTTACCTCGCGACCGTGAAACGATTCAATGACGGGGCCTCGAAGTTTTTCACCTATATCGTCTCGAATGAGAACTCGGGCGCCACACCCCACACGGTGCCGGTTCCGCTGATTGAGGAATACGGCTCAAGTTACCAGTGGCCCACCAGTTGGGCCTACTCGAACCAGCAGGACCATCACACGATCGTGATCACCGGGCTTTCGACCGCGCTGGCCAGCAATGTCGAGTTCACCTCGAAGGTCTACTATCTCGGGAATACCTACAGTCGACTCTCCTATGCCAATCCGCTGGAGATTCCCGAAACCAATCCTAATCAGCCCTATTTCCTGCCGAACCAGCCGGAGACTTATGCGGGGTACAACCCGCCGACCAACTACTACAATCCCGTGGCGCTTTTTGGTTCGTCGCTGAATGGCTCGAAGTACCATCTCTATATCAACAATACCTCGGGCCTGGGCTTCATCCCCGAGGTCCGCATCGATCTCCCATACAACACGGTCACGGTGGGTGGCAATGTTGTCTATGGAACGCTCCATTCCGCGGAATACTGGTACGGCAGTCCGGATGTTCCCCAGCAGACGCTTTATAACGATGCCTGGAATGAGCGGGACCAACGCGATTTTGAGGAAGGATTCATCCAGGACGAGATCCGCCTGTTTCACGACCGCCTGCATATCGAGCCCGGCCTCAAATACACGCAGGTGGACACCACCGATGCGGACAACGCCGGTTATTTCTACAGTTTTGGCGGTACGGTGAGCAACAAGGAGCACTATACTTCACCCACCCTCGGGGTGAGTTGGCAGATCACGAAACCGTGGGTCCTCTATGCCTCCGCCGGCCGCACCTTCAAGGTTCCCGAAATCGGCGCCTATTACGGCAGCATCGGCGTTGCCAACAACAATGGCCAGGATGTGATCCCCCGTGTCACGGTTCAGCCCGAATACGTCCAGGATTACGAGCTTGGAACCCGTTACGAAGTTGACGGGTTTTCCGCATCACTCTCGGCTTACCGGGAGGAGTTCGACAACAAGTTCAACTATTATTCGCCCTTGGTCGGCCCCGACGCGGGCCTCACGATCGAATACAACGGCGGAACCGCCCAATACCAGGGCGTCGAGTTCGCGGCCCGCAAGGATTGGCGCCACTGGTATGTCTTTGCCAACTATTCGGTCAACCAGGCGAGTTATGGCGCATTTGTTTCGCCCTTCACGAAATCCCTGGTTCCGGCCGCGCCCCTGTCCTATATTCCCCATCATATGGCGAACTTCGGCGTGGGCTATAAAACAGGCCCGTTGGATCTTGACCTCTACGGGAAATATACCGGCCCGCAATATGCCAGCTATGCCGTGAACGGCCTGACCTCGAATTACGAGGAGTCCGGTTACACGCTCTTCAACTTCGCAGGTCAATACCGGCTGGATCGCGCCTGGCGCTTCCGTCTGGATGTCTACAACCTTCTCGACAAGGGCTACTACAACTACGCCTTCGTGAATACGACCTTCAACAACGTTCCCTTTGTCCAGGCCCTGGTCGGCGAGCCCCGGCTCTACTTCGTGGAGGCCGAATACAGCTTCCACTGACTTTCACAGACCCATGCGCGACAAGCTCCGCCGCTCAGGGCGGGGAAGGAAGATTCCCGGATGGAAGCAAGCCCCACTGCCAGGGTGGCCCTGAGGCCGGAGTTCGCTCCGGCCTTTTTTTACGTCGGGGGCGGTTTCGGCCAGCCGCGTTCATGGGCCGTGAGAGCAGCCGGTGGGTTTTCGGATCACCCGAAGCGGATCGGCAGACGTCACGTCCGGATCGATCGGCTGGGCAACGCACTGGTTTCAGTGCATAATCCAGCCAGATGTCCATCGGTGGCGATTGATTGAGCCGCCAGCCGACATGTTCGAAAGGGGGGGTCATGCGCAATATCGCAAGCTGGCTCGACGAGTATGGGCAAAGCCACCGCCATCCGGCGAACAAGGCGATCCACTGGGTCTGCGTGCCGCTCATCATGCTCGCTCTGATCGGGCTCCTTTGGACCAT
>JAJZNM010000096.1 GCA_021852325.1 Pseudomonadota bacterium | reverse complement strand
GGCACTCGTCGGCGACAGTTCCGACAACATTCCGGGCGTACCCGGCGTCGGGCCCAAGACCGCATCCCGCTGGCTCGAACAGTACGGGTCGCTGGCTGACCTCTGGAGCCAACGGGATCGGCTCCCGGGCCAGACCGGCCGTGCGCTGCGCGATGCGGAGGATCTGCTCACACTCGCGAAACGGCTCGTCACCCTCGATTGCGCGCTCGAACTCCCGGTCCACCCCGACGCACTCCGCATGTCCGCCCCGGATCTTGAGACCTTGCGCCAGAAGCTCTCGGATCTCGAACTCCACGACCGAGCGGTCCAGACCGCCGCCGAGAACCCGCCGGCTCCACCCCCGCCTGCTGGCTCACCGAACCTCGAAGCGCCCCGCACGGTCATGATCACCGAACCGCGGGACCTTGCGAGCTGGATCGACCGGATACGCAGAGCCGGACTCGTCGCCCTGGATACGGAAACGACATCCCTGAACTACCTCGATGCCCGCCTCGTCGGCCTGTCGCTGGCCGTGGGCCCGGATGACGCCTGCTACATCCCGCTCCGCCATGTCGCAGCCCCTCAGGATCCACCCCAACTCCCGGTCGGGGAGGTACTCAGGGCGCTCAAACCGCTTCTTGAGGATCCCGAACTGCCGAAAGTCGGTCACCACATCTAATTTGACCGACACATCCTGCTCAACGAGGGAATCACGGTCGCAGGCATCCGCTACGACACGATGCTCGAAAGTTACATCCTGAATAGCACGAACGGCCGTCACGACCTCGACTCGGTGGCGCGGCGCGTTCTCGGGATCGAGAAGATCACCTATGAATCCGTCACCGGCAAAGGCCGTGGACAGCGCTCGTTTGACGAGGTCGGAATCACCGAGGCCGCCGCCTACGCCGGCGAGGACGCGTGGGTCACCTGGCGCCTCCATGAGAAACTCTGGCAGGATCTCGCACCGACTCCAGCCCTCGTCCAGATACTCGACACCCTCGAGATCCCCCTGAGCGGAGTGCTCCTGCGCATGGAACGGACCGGGGTCCGGATCGATCCGGACCGTCTCCGGGCACAGTCCGCAGAACTCGGGACAACCCTTGCCGCGCTCCGTGAGCGGGCCTTTGCGCTGGCCGGGAAATCCTTCAACCTCGACTCGCCAAAGCAGCTCCAGACGATCCTCTTTGAAGAACAGGGCATCCCGAGCCGCGGCAAGACCCCCGGTGGCCAGCGTTCGACGGCGGAGGACGTACTCGAGGAACTGGCACCGGATCATGAACTGCCCCGGGTCCTGCTCGAGTACCGGAGGCTGGCGAAACTCCGTTCCACCTACACCGAGCGGCTCCCCGCGGAGATCCATCCGAGCGATGGCCGGGTGCATACGAGCTACCACCAGGCCTCGACCGCAACCGGACGGCTGTCTTCATCGGATCCCAACCTCCAGAACATCCCCATCCGCACCCCCGAAGGACAAAGAATCCGGCAGGCCTTCGTCGCCTCCCCGGGATCGGTGATCCTGTCGCTCGACTATGCTCAGATCGAACTGCGCATCCTGGCGCATTTCTCGGGCGATCCCGGGCTCACCTCCGCCTTCGCGAAGGGGATCGACGTGCACCGTGCGACGGCTGCGGAACTGTTCGGGATCCCATCGGAGTCTGTGGACGATGAGCAACGCCGGCTGGCCAAGACCATCAACTTTGGACTCATCTACGGGATGTCCGCCTTCGGTCTGGCCCGCGAGCTCGGACTTTCCCGTGAGGTGGCTCAAGGTTACATCACGCGTTACTTCACCCGCTATCCGCGGGTGCGCGACTTCATGGACCAGATCCGGAGCGAGGCACGCCGACGGGGTTATGTCGAGACCGTCCTCGGCCGCAGGTTGTACCTCCCGAGCCTTGGGAGCCGGAACCCGGCGTTGCGCCAGGCGGCCGAACGTGCGGCCATCAACGCCCCCATGCAGGGCACGGCTGCGGACATCATCAAGACAGCCATGATCCGGACCGAGGACTGGCTGAGACGAAGTGGATTCCGGGCGGAACTCCTGATGCAAGTCCATGACGAGCTGGTGCTCGAAGTCCCGGAGGCTGAAATCGAGGCGGTGACCACCGGGGTACGTGATCAGATGATGGACGCGGTTGCGCTCAAGATCCCCTTGACCGTTTCGATTGGAGTGGGATCCAACTGGGACGAGGCCCATTGACTCGCCCCCGGGCACTTTCCACCCCGATCCCGGTCTAGACCACCATCGACTGGACAATCCCCGGAGCGGGAACTTTCCGGGACCGGACCTGTCCAATTCAGTGACGCTGTTGATCGTTCTTTCCGCTCTCCTCCCTGAGCGGAAATCGCCGGCTGGTTTCCCCAATCACCCGGCGTATCTTGGCCCCGGCGCATCCCCCAAAACGCCGGGGCTTTTTTTGTCCGGATCACGGACCGTTCCTCTCCGGCACCACTCCCTACGGAGATCCATCCCGGGCAGCCGATCGTGGTGGACCGCACCGATTCGCGTGGGTTACAATTGGCCCCTATCCTGAGTCGGTCCTGACCTGATCTGGAGGAGCGCGCAGAACCATGAAACGCATCGGATTCGTGATCGCGATCGCGGGATTGTTCTGGATGACGCCCACCCCCTCCCACGCCGCACCCTCGGCTGGCCAAGCCCTCGCGCAACACGTTTGTTCCGCCTGCCATGGTCCCGATGGCAACAGCGCCACATCCGCGTTTCCGAAGCTCGCCGGACAGGGGGCGGGGTATCTTGAAAAGGAACTCCACGACTTCCAGTCGGGCAAACGGGTCAATGCCATCATGCAGGCCATGGCGGCATCGTTGACGCCCTCCGAGATCCGCTCGGTGGCGCACTATTTCGCCCATGAGACCATGTCTCCGGGATATGCGAACCCGAAGCTCGTGGCGTTGGGGCAGAAGATCTTCCGGGGCGGTCTCCCCAAGGCAGGCGTGCCGGCCTGCATGGCCTGCCATGGCCCGGATGGAATGGGCAATGAACCGGCACGCTACCCGCGTCTCGCCGGACAATGGTCCGCCTATCTCGACCGGCAGCTCCAGGATTTTGCACAGGGCCGCCGGAAAAATAGCCCCCACGGCATGATGAACTATGTCGCGAGCCGGCTCACCCCGGCCCAGATGAAGGCCGTGGCGAGCTACCTCGAGGGGCTCCACTGAGGGGCCACAAATCCCGGCCCTGCCCCCCTCCGGATTCAGTTCTCCGCCGAGAAGAGCTCACTGAAAAAGTCGAGCGAGGCTCTCCAGGCTCGCGCCGTCGAGCGCGCGTTGTAGGCTGCCCCCTGCGAAGGATCCGTTCCTGCGCCTTCGTTCGTGAAGCTGTGCACCGTCCCCCCGTAGTAGACCATCTGCCAGTCGACTGAGCGGGAGCGCATCTCCTCCTGAAAATCACGGACCTGATCGCCCGGGACATACGGATCATCCGCCCCATGGAGGGCCAGTACCCGGGCCCGGATCCGGGGAGCCCGCGACGCGTTTGATGGCGCAAGCCCGCCGTGGACACTCACGACTCCGAGGGTGTCCGCTCCCGCACGTGCCAGCTCGAGCACTGCCGTGCCGCCGAAGCAGAAACCAATTGCCGCCGTATGTCCGGCCTCACAAAGCGGGTGACGCTCGATGAACTCGAGCCCGGCGGCGATGCGCGCGCGCAACGCCGCCCGGTCACCGGAGCGGTAACGAGTCGCGAGTTCGGCAGCCGCCTCGACGGTTTGAGGACGCTCGGCGGATCCATAGAGATCTGCGGCAAAGGCGAGATAGCCGGCATCTGCCAGGCGCGCGGCGGCCTTCCGCTCGTGGGGGCCGATCCCGAACCACTCATGGGCGATCAGGATGGCCGGGCGGGGCGATTTCGAACGATCATCATAGGCAAGATATCCCTCCAAGGCGGTTCCTTGATGCGTGTAGGCGACGACTTCAGTTTTCATGGTCGGATCTCCGGGTCTCACGGGTTGAACGACGGGCAGTCACTGGATTCGCATGCCGGGGGTGGCAGGTCTCATGCGGTCTCGCGCCCCCGTTTCAGCGCACGCGTGATCTCGGCGACATGCCGCCCCTGGAACCGGGCAATGGCGAGCTCGTTTTGCGAAGGTTGCCGTTTCCCGTCGGATCCCGAGAGCGTACCGGCCCCGTAGGGACTGCCTCCGGTCACCTCATCAAGTGTCGTCAGCCGTGCTTCACTGTAGGGCACCCCCACGAGGATCATGCCCTGATGGAGGAGCGGGGGATAAAAGGTGAATGCCGTGGTCTCCTGCCCACCGTGCTGGGTCGCGGTTCCGACAAACACACTGGCCACCTTCCCGATCAACGCGCCTTCGGCCCAGAGCGGTCCGGTCTGGTCCAGAAAATTCTTCATCTGGGAACACATGTTGCCGAACCGGGTCGGCGTACCAAAAATGATGGCATCATCCTTCCGGAGATCATCGATGGCAGCCACGGGAATATGGCTGAAACGGGCTCGCAGGGCGCGTGCGCCCGATTTCTCGAGCACAGAATCCGGGACGAGCTCCGGAACCTGGCTCAAAATGACGTCGGTATCGGGGACCTCGCGTGCGCCTTCGGCCACCTTTTCGGCCATGGCATGGAGATGCCCGTACATGCTGTAAAAAATGATATGCACGCGGGTTCGCATGGTTATCCTCCTCTCAGGATGTGGATGTCAACTCAACGCAGGAGCCTGAGTACGGCCGGGCCCGGGTGTTTCACGATCACGGCATCTGCATTCAGGATCAACCGGACATGATCCGGCAGGACTGGCAGAAACCCGTCGATGCCGAACCAGGAACGCTCGAGGGAACCTTTGGCATCAAACCCGCACACCCGTTTCTGGTCGAGGGGGCTCATCGCGCAGTGGATACGGGTCACGTCCAGGACGACCGGGTGCGTGACCCCGCGCATGGTGAGATTGCCCTTGAGGATCGCCCGGTGGCGCCCTTCGAAATGGACCCCAGTCGAGTGGAAATAGATGTAGGGATAACGCGCGACGTCAAAAAAGGCCTTCGCCATGAGATCATGGTCACGGGGTGGGTAACCCGTATCCAGTGAGCGCACCCAGATTTTGGCATACACGCTCGCGCGGCCTTTGGCCCGGTTGAGAGCGAGGTAGCCCCACGTGTGGTTGAACTGGCCATGGATCAGCGAAAACACGAGGTGGCGGATCTCGAACTGGGGAAAGGTATGAGGAGCGTTCAGCTGGTAGACCGCCGCATCCGTGGAGCGGATGCCGATGATCCCGGCTCCGATCAGGAATGCGGCAGGGATCCAGAATTTCACATGATGTCTAGGCATGGGCGTTGGCCTCCAAGGGGACTCGGGAAAGAGGATCGGGGGCCGGCGGCGGAGGGGCCTCGCCGAAGACATGGAGGGCGAGGCTCCCGTAGTCGAATCCCTGGTAGAGGGGGACGAGCCTTGCGGGCGCCGTGAGGGCTGCGGCCAGCACGAGGGGCGCATAATGCTCGGGGGTGGGAACCGCCCACGCCCCACCCGGGCCTTGCGCCGGGTGCGTGATTGCATCGCGATCCCCATCTGCCAGCCTTCTGGTCACCCAGTCCGCAAAGGATTCCGCCCAATCGCTACCGGCGCCGAAGCGTCGGTTCCAGTCGAGGCGCATCAGGTTGTGCACGATCCCGCCACTTGCGATCCAGAGATAGGGCCGGTTGATGAGTGACGCGAGCCGCTCACCCCACTGCCACCAGTGACCGAAATCAGGATCCTCGGGCAGGACCAGGGAAAAGACCGGAAGCACGGGTTTCGGCCACATGGCCTGGAGCGGCACCCAGACACCATGATCCAAAAGCCCTTCGGGATCCGGATCGACCCGGAGACCGACCGACTCGAGATCCGTAACGATTTGGGCGTGCCGTTCGTATCCGGCCGGAGGAGCCCAGCCCACCTCGTAACACGTCTGCGGGAAGCCGCTGAAATCGAACGCGAGCCCGGAGTCGCGACCGCCTCCCCGGAGGGTCGCTCGACCCTGGCCATGAGCCGAAATCACGATCACGGCCTCAAGCGAAGCAGGCATCTGGCTGCCAAGCGTACGCCAGAACCGGACGATCGGGTTGTCTTCGACCGCATAGAGCGGTGAGCCGTGGCTGATGAAAAGGACGCGCCCGCGCCGTACCCGGGAAGCGTCGTCCCGGATTCCGATGGGAGTGCGTGGTGATGCCATCGCCATTTGTTTATTGTACAGCCGTCTTTGTCGATATAATAAATAAAATATTTGATTTATTGTTCGAATATATTAAATGATCAATCTGAACCTGACCCAGCTGCGCTATTTCGTGACCATCGCGGAAAGCCGGAGTCTCAACCAGGCGGCGCGCAAACTCAACCGCACCGCCTCGACCCTGAGTTACCAGCTCGCCGGACTCGAAAAAACGCTCGGACAAAAGCTCTTCAAACGGATCGGGCGCCGTCTTGAACTCACGCCCTTTGGTGCCATCGTGCTCGAGGAGGCCGAAACCCTCATCGGCGTGGCCGAGGCCGGGAGCGAGCGGCTCGGCTTTCTCAGCCAGGGAGGCGAACACCGCATCCGTCTCGCCGTGAGCGACCTCATCGCACCCGAACGGGTGGTCGATCTCCTGGCGGCATCCTCGAAGCATCACCGGCTGACGGAGTTCATCTGGACCACGGAGGTGCTCATGGGGGCCTGGGATGCCCTCGCCTCGAGGCGCTCCGACCTCGCGCTCGGGGTCACCATCCAGGCCGCACCACCGGGTGACTGGCGACTGCACCTCCTCGGCACCGTCGAGTTTCTCTTCGTCACCGCCCGGGATCATCCCCTCGCAAAAGCACCTGAACCCCTCACGCCCGAGGTCGTGCGCCACCACCGTGCCGTGGCGGCCGCGGACAGCAGCCGCGGGCTCGCAGCCCAGAGTTTCGGCATCCTTCCCGGTCAACCCCTGCTCCGGGTCCCCAACCAGCATGTGAAACGCCTGGCCATCCTCGCCGGTCTCGGAATCGGGCATCTGCCCCGTCACCTGATCCAGAAGGATCTCGCGCAAGGTCTCCTGGTGACCCGGCGGGCCACGCACAGCCCCAAGGAAGCCACCGAACTCTATCTCGCCCATCCAGCCGAGGATCCACTCGCGGCCTCCCGCCCGGCGCTCTCCGCACTCATCGAGGAGATCCTCGCGCGGAGCGGTGACCACTTCTGGTTCACCTGATCGCCCATCCGCACCCTCCAAAGGCTTTACAATCCATGGACCGAGTCCCGCCCGATCCTACGAGAGAGTCACCCTTCCATGTCGAGCCACCCCACACCCCCCACGATCGAGATGATCGACCGGCTGTTCCAGGAACACGCGGACGTGCTGACCGCGAGTCGGAGCCTCCTCACCCAGGCCCTCGCGGCGGCCGGGGCGAGGCTGGCCGAGACCCTGGCGCACGGCCACAAGATCCTCCTCTGTGGCAATGGCGGGTCCGCCGCGGACGCGCAGCATTTTGCGGCCGAACTGCTCAACCGGTTCGAGCGGGAACGCGATCCCCTGCCGGCCATCGCCCTCACGACTGACAGTTCCACGCTCACCTCCATCGCCAACGACTACGCCTACGAACAGGTGTTCGCCAAACAAGTCCAGGCCTTGGGCCAGGGCGGTGATGCGCTGATCGCGATCTCGACGAGCGGGCAGTCGGCAAACGTGAACGCCGCGGTCAAGGTCGCCCAGGCTCGTGGGCTCGTGACCGTAGCCTTGACCGGGCGTGACGGTGGGGCGCTGGCCCGCCTGCTCGGAGCGACGGATATCGAACTCCGAGTGCCTTCCCGCACAACCGCCCGCATCCAGGAGATGCACATCCTGCTCCTCCATGCACTCTGTGCGGTGATCGATCAACCCGCCCGGGAGCCATGATCCCGAACTCCACGCTGGATGTCCTGCGGTCGGTCCTGGGCGAGACGCGCTGTCGTACGGATCCCGCAACGACGCTTGCCTACAGTTACGACAATAGCCGCCTCCACCACCGTCCGGATGCCGTCGTCTTCCCCGAAGCGACCGGAGAGGTCGAGGCGATCGTGGCCTGTGCGGCCAAGGACCGGATCCCGCTCGTTGCCCGCGGGCTTGGAAGCAATACCACGGGTGCAAGTGTACCGGTCGAGGGTGGGGTGGTGCTTTCGACCGAGCGGATGCGTGCCATCCTCGAGTTCGCACCGGATGACCGGCTGATCGTCACCGAACCCGGGGCACTCAACACAGACGTTCAACATACGGCAAGGACCCGGGGGCTTTTCTGGCCACCTGATCCTTCATCGGCCAGCCACTCGACCGTGGGCGGCAACATCGCGACCAATGCCGGAGGGCCGCGCGCCGTCCGCTACGGCACAACCCGTGATCACGTGCTCGGCCTGGTCGCCGTCGATGGCCGGGGACGCGCGTTCCGGTGCGGAGTCCGCACGCCGAAGAGTTCAGTGGGATACGACCTGACCCGGCTCCTCGTGGGCTCGGAGGGCACACTCGCCGTGATCACCGAGGCGACTTTGCATCTCGTGCCCTGTGCGAGTGACTCCCTGACCTACCGCGCGGTCTATCGAAGCTACGAAGAAGCGACCCGGGCGATCAGTGCGATCCTGAACCAGCCGCTTCCACCCTCGGCGATCGAGTTCCTCGACGAACGGGCCCTTCAGCTCATCCGCTCCGAAATCCCGGGGATCCCGGAAGCCGGCCGCGCACTCCTCCTCATCGAACTCGAGCAAAATCGTCCCTTCACGCCGCCCGAGACCGCTATGTTCGAAGCGTTGCTCGCGCGGGAGGGATTGATCGATCTGGAGCGGGCCGATGAGGAAACTGCACGTGAGAGCCTCTGGCTGGCACGCAAGTCCCTGTCTCCCGCATTGAGACGCCTGGCACCGGGCAAAATCAACGAGGATGTGGTGGTTCCCCTGAGCCGGCTGCCCGCCCTGGTCGATGCTGTTTTTGCGATCGGCAGCCGCCAGAAGACCGAGGTCGTGACCTTCGGTCACGCCGGAAGCGGCAATCTTCATGTGAATCTCCTCTTCGACCCGGCCGATCCGGCAGCTGATGCCCGTGCCCGATCCGCCCTTAGCGAAGTCTTCGAAGCCGTGCTCGGCTTGGATGGTGCGATTTCGGGAGAACACGGGATTGGCCTCAGCAAACGGCCTTTCATGGCCGCGGGGCTTGATCCGGTGACCCTTGACCTCATGCGGGACCTCAAGACCCTGTTCGACCCCTCGGGGATCCTCAATCCCGGGAAACTCCTGCCCCCTCGGGGGGCAGACTCGGCCTGCGCAGAGCCGGGTGGACCCACCTAGCCGGGATTGTGAGTTCTGGTTGTTCTGGCAGTGTATGCATCACCACCCCTCTCGACGGGAAGTGACGATCTGCAGGATAGATGCTCGACGAAGCCCGGTCCACATCAACGCAGATCACAAATATCGTTGACTTCCCGAGCACGAGCGGTATTAGCGTAATTGGAACTCCAAACCCACTCTTCGAAATTCAAGTCAACTTGACTCCCCTCTACAGAGCCAAAATCCTTCACAGGAGCCATGATGCGGCGACCATGTGGCAACCCAGCAGGAGCAGATGAGATTGGTCAGGGTAGGAAAGCACAAGCGAGCTTTTGGCGGCTTTTCTCAAACTGGCGAGCCAGTGGGGATCATGAAGGGCGCGATAGAGGACCTTCCGATAGATGCGGAGGCCGTTGATATCGCCTTCGCATATCAGGCGTTCCCCGCCGAAGGCATCACGTAACGCCAATGCTGCAACTTGTGTACCGACCGTTAGATGATGCTCACCCCATGACTCGCCTCGTAGCTTGACCCCATACTGCATGGGCGGCAGAATCACAGCATCAACCGCAGGAGCGAGCAATCGATTGTCTAGGTACGCGACAAAGTACATGTTGAACAAGGTCGCCTGTGCTTCCTTGACGTCGCCATCTCCGGACGATGGGATCAAGCCGCCATACATGCCGAGCGCAAGGGTGGCTTCGTGAGCCAGATCCATGGCTGCTATATCCATTCCCTCAATCCACCATGCTTCATGCTGTTTTAGGGTATGGAAATATGGGAAGGCATAACACAAGTGCATGGAGAATCGGTAGCAATTTTCTGAGTAATGACGATCTGCCGGAATCATCTGAATGGTGAACTTGAGAGCTGGCAGGCGGTGATCCATCAATCGGCGCTCCTCCTTGCGCAGAAGTGTGAAAAGCTGCGACCACCTGATGGCCAATCGGCTACTGGCATAGCGTCGATAAGCCCTACCCAAGGCGCGATCAGAAAGTATCTTCCATGACCAATTGCGTGATTGTCCTCGGGTCAGCACCCGGAAATGCAGCGGTGTGAGGGGTCGGTGCTCCTTGTTCGGCAGCATCCATGCCCGACTGATCGAAAAACGAAAAACCCAAAATCGATCACGCGAGTTGCGGTTCCCATCGGCCAGGGCCAATGACGAGGTTTTGACAGTAATTGTTTGGCGCGGATTGGATGTATTGTGGCGAAGCTGCTTTGCATCATGGCCACATCTCCGAGCAGGACCCATCCTATGGCTAGCCATGCGTATCGAACAAAAGGGCGTCTTCCTTGGCGCCCCGAGAGGCTTGCCGTGGGTCTCATACTGGCTGGCACTTGAGACAGGGTCGACATTTGGGTCCTGTATTGATTCGTTTGACTGGCGCTTTCAATGAACCGGATGAACCACAAGGTACAAACCATCGTAGTAGACCGGTGTGGCCACACTCACCCCAGAAGATCCTGCCGCCTGCAAGACGGGGACTTTGGCCGAAAAACTTACCGCATCCGCTCCTTTGATATTCGGGTTCATCCATGCATTGACGTCAGCTGGATCAATCAGAGAAAGCGTATTGCCTGCGGTCCCGTAGGGAAGCTGGTCTTCTGTCAGAACTCCAATGGTGCCGACCAACCTGATGACAGCCACTCCTCCGGATGGGTACAGGGAACCTCCGGTCACATCAACTTGTGCCGTCAACTCCGATGTGTCAAATCCGGGAATCGATGCAATCGTGGCACCAGCTTGCACATCGGCCCGCATGTTCACGACCACCCCGTCAGGATTCTGGATGATGGTACGGCTGGCACCGGTCAGACTGGATGGAGCCGTCACGGACACCGCTTCAACTCCCCTGCCAGACCCCGGGAGGGCGGTACACCACTTTCGACGACAACTCGGGATTCTCCGGGACCGGCCCACGCGCCGGATCTGCCGTTCGCATCATGCGTGCCCCTGCCAGGCGGACCGGCTTCAGGCTGCGCTTTTCCTTCCGAAGCGTCTCAGGAAACCCAGACTGGCAAATCCCAGAAGCTCGATCCAGCCAAAACCGCCCCCACCCCCGCCACTGCTCCCGCCCGGCGGATTCGCCACCGCGACCGAACCCGTGAAGGCCGGCTCACTGCTTCCCACAACTGTCGCATCGTAGGAGATCGTCCCCGGGGTATGCGGCGCCACGAGCCCCACGATGAGTGGTGACGAATACTGTCCGGCCGCCACCACGCCCACATAGGTGCAGGTGAAGCTCGTGGTCTGGCTCCCCGAGCAACTCCAGTCGAGTCCTCCGGCCGGAATAGTGGCCGCCTGCCCCAAGGTCACCGTGATCGTCGGGTTCGAGACTGCTCCGATGAAGGAGTTGAGATAGGCATCCGTCGTCTCGAACGTGGGGGCCGTCCGGTTCACCACCTCGAAACTCACGCTGAAGGATGATCCCGGAGTGACCGTACTGTCGGAGCTCACCCCCGTCACGGCCACGTCCGCGTTCGCCGCAGTCTCACCCTGGTAGCGTTGGGCATCAATCCCCTCAAAACGTTGGCGAGTCGAGTTGGAGATGTAGGCAGCATATTCCTGCCAGGCGACCACAACATCCCCCGTCGCGTCCATGGCAACATCGGGTACGGTATCACTACCAATGGTAAATGGAGAAGGCAATGTCTTCGGATTGACCAGAAACTCTGACCCGAGTGCGGCCCCGCCCGCACTGTAACGCTGCGCATAGACGTCTCCGTACTGATACGGTATCCCACTCTGCCCGTAACTCTCCCAGCTCACCACGAAATCCCCCGTGGCGTCCATCGCAACCGATGGGAGCATCTGGTTCCCGCTCGTGTACGTGTTGACCAGGAAGTTACTCCCCAAGGGCGCGCCGTTCGAGGCATAACGCTCGGCATAGATGTCAAATATGCTCGTCGGCGAGACTTGGTCGTAACTCTCCCACGCCACCACGAAATCCCCCGCGGCAT
>JAJZNM010000042.1 GCA_021852325.1 Pseudomonadota bacterium | reverse complement strand
AGCAACCCTTGAGTCACCCGATCGTCGTGGTCCCGATCCGATCTGGCTCAAGCGCTTCGTGAACCCAGCTCGGCCAGTATACGCGGGCCAACACCCGCTTGTTCCCCATGCCGGCAAGATCCGCGGTGCGTCAGCGGGCAGCCGGTTGTCGACCGTCGTGTTTTTTTGCTATGATCGGATTCATCGAAAAGCCGGAAGCGCGCGGGAATAGCTCAGTTGGTAGAGCGCAACCTTGCCAAGGTTGAGGTCGCGAGTTCGAGCCTCGTTTCCCGCTCCAATGCAGGCAAGAGCTACCGGGCTTGATGCTGAAATGAAGGCCAGGTGGCAGAGTGGTCATGCAGCGGCCTGCAAAGCCGTCTACGCCGGTTCGATCCCGACCCTGGCCTCCACATTGCTGCTCCTCCAGATCTTGGCCTGCCGGATGACGCTGGTCAGGAGTGCCCCGACATCCTCCCTGAACACCCGGGGATCGCTCTGCCGCTAAAAAAGAGGGCAGGTGGTCCTGCCCTCAAGCGAAGGAACCGTTTTAGGATCTACTCAATGTTGCTCGGCGGCGGCATCACCCGTGGCCGTCGTCGGGACCGCCTCAAATGCCACCAATGCGCCGGTCGAAGGATCGAGCGCCTGCCCGGTGATTACCCCGCGATCGTTGATCTCCTGGGCATCAATGAGGATGAGCGTCGTGCCGGCGAGGACCCGGTCGTTCAAGTTGGTCATGACACCGTGTTGCCAGATGAAAGCGTCTTGAGCGGCCGTGCCGCCAAATGACGTGCCGACGACCTGGTCCTTTTCATTGATGCCGAGCGCTTCGCTCAGCTGGTTCCCGGGGAGCGTTCCAAGGTCACAGGTGCCAGTCATTTTCTGGCCGTGACAGGGAAAAGGCTTGCCTGACCAGAAGAAGGCCTGGAAGTTGGGCGCACCAGGACTGTCCCCGGGGAGATCGGCAAATCCGACGACGTTCCCACGGTTATTGATGTCCATGGGGGTATTCCAGTAGGAGCCGCCCAATGTCGGCAAAATCCGCTCGACCCGGCCATGGCGCCACACGACCATATGCTCGGCGGTCTCGCCACCGATGGCGCCACCGCAGGTTCCGGAAATGCCGACGGTCTGCCCTTTCTGGTTGATGGCGGTGGCTGCACCATCCAAGTCTCCGGTGGCTGGCGGCAGTTCCTGGACCCGATACCCGCTCCCGTGGCGGGTCCACATGACCGCCTCGAACTGGAGTACTTGGTTATTAGCGTTACAAGTCGGATCATGGATCGTGTTTTCGGCCCAGCCAACAATCTGGCCATGATTGTTGATTCCGGTTGCGAACCCATCATACCCGCCGAGCGTCGGGAGAGGTTCCATCTTGCCGTCACGCCAGACAAAACCGAGACAGACGTGGCCGGTCACAGTGGGAAACACGGCCAGCCCGCAGCTCCAGGCTTCACCCAGCGGGTTCAGGGCGGCGGTCTCCGCAATGCCCACGACCTCGCCCCGGTCATTGTGGTTCGGCCAGGCGACAGCACTGTTCGGTCCGCCGAGTGTGCCAAGGTCATTCGGGTGCCCATTCCGCCACAGCTCGGCGTGCATGGTGCCATCGCCTGGAAGCTCAGCATATCCGGCGACCCAGTTTCGGTTGTTGATGCTGCTGCCTTGGCTCACGGTGCCGCCAAGCGGATTGCCGAGGTTGATGACCCGGTAGCGCACGGGATGGGCGCTGGCCGTGCCGAGCAGGAGCACCAGGGTGACCGTGGTGGTGAAGAATCGGATCAGGTCTCGTGTATTCATTGGACTTCCTCGCTCATGAGTTTGGGGGGAGGCTTTCGCTTCCCAATCGTTGAATCCAGTATCGGCTCGCGCGATCCCGCCATTGGCCGTTTCCGGACCCGTTTCTTGGGAAGATCGAGAGCTAACAGCAACTTCATAACTGGCTGGTTTTATTAGAAAAAAAGGTTTCTAGGCGGGATCCCCCGCACCCCCCGGCACTTCGCGGCCCCTGCCGCCGCGAAACCCGGAGTCCCATGGCCGGTTGATGCACGGTCTCATGGGACGAGCAGTTTGCACCCGCAGGAATGATGTCCGATTATGGCGAGTTACCCGGGGAGTTCTCGTTAAAATAGCCCTGTCGTTTTCCGCCTTGGGCATCTCCGTGGAACTGGATCTGGCGATTTGCGAACAGGCCCGACTCACGAGGGATCCACGATTTGACGGCCGGTTTTTCATTGGAATTACCTCGACGGGCATCTATTGCCGTCCGATTTGCCCCTCTCCGCATGCGAAGCGCACCCATGTGTGTTTTTTCCCCACGGCCGCCGCCGCCGCCGCCGCCGGGTTCCGCCCCTGTCTGCGTTGCCGCCCCGAGGTCGCTCCGGGCACGCCCGCCTGGCGTGGTACATCGGACACCGTGAACCACGCGTTGCGGCTCATCTCGGAGGGCATGCTCGACGACGACGATGTCGACACTCTGGCGATGCACGTCGGAGTGAGTGCGCGGCACCTCTCCCGCCTGTTCATGCAGCACTTGGGAACCCGCCCGATCGCCGTGGCACAGACCCGCCGTCTGCATTTTGCGAAGCAGCTCATCACCGATACCGGGCTCCCGATGAGCCAAGTGGCCTTGATCGCGGGATTTCAGAGTGTGCGACGATTCAACGACATGATCCATCAGGTCTACCGGCGGTCTCCCACCGAACTCAGGCGGTTCACCGAAGCGGACCGGGCAGGGTCCGGGGCCGAGGAATACCGGTTCGAGCTCGCGTATCGCCCACCGTATGACTGGGAGTCGCTCATGGCCTTCCTGGGGGCCCGGGCCACTCCGGGAGTCGAAGCCGTGAGAGACGGCTGTTACTACCGGAGCATCCGGCTCAACTCGATGTCCGGCACCGTCGAGGTCGGGCGGATCAAAGGCCGGCATGCACTCTATGTGCGCATCCGCTTCCCGGATCCCGCACAGCTTCTCACTATCATCAGCCGTATTCGCACCATGTTCGATCTCACGGCGGATCCGGAAATGGTCTCGCAACACCTGTCACGGGACCCCTTGCTTGCGCCGCTCGTCCGGGACCACCCGGGTTTGCGGGTACCCGGGGCCTGGGACGGCTTCGAGATGACGGTGCGGGCCATCCTGGGACAGCAAATCCGCGTTGAGACGGCCACTCGCCTGGCGGGTCGCCTGACCATGGCGTTCGGTCACCCACTGGGCGAGATGGCTGCCTACGGTTTGACGCATACCTTTCCAGAGCCGGCCACCCTGGCTCAGGTGGAGATCGCCGGTCTGCCCGGGACACGCAAGCATGCCATCCAGTCCCTGGCGCGGGCGGTGGCGGATGGGCGGATCGTGTTCAATGCGGCACTCACGGGTGGCGACCTTCCTCAATGCTTCAAGTCAATCAACGGGATTGGGGAATGGACGATTCAATATGTGGCGATGCGGGTCCTGAACGACCCGAATGCCTTCCCGGCGCCAGACCGGGTCTTGCGCCGGGTTGCCGGCCAGGACCGGCTCTTCACGAAAGGCTGGCTGCTCAGGCGTGCGGAGCCCTGGAAACCCTGGCGTGCCTATGCGGCGATGTATCTTTGGCGGGGATCGAGTTCATGAAGGCCGCGCCCGCCCTTTTCGAGGCTCATGGCCTGACGAGGTGAGACGATGTATTACTGGCAGATGCCAAGTCCGGTCGGAAGACTGCTGCTCGCGGGAGATGCGGAGGGGCTTCGGATGATTGAATTCCGGAAGAGCCGTCATCCGGTTCGTCCGGCGCCAGACTGGAAGCGGGATCCGGCACCCTTCCGGGGCGTGATGGACCTTCTGGAACGTTATTTTGCCGGCCAAAACCCCTGCTGCGAGGTGCCCCTCGTGGTTCGTGGGACACCGTTCCAACTGGCTGTGTGGTCCGCCTTGACCAGGATCCCGTATGGCGAAACCCGTTCGTATGGCGACCTTGCGCAGGCAGTCGACAAGCCCGGGGCCGCCCGGGCGGTGGGTGCGGCGGTCGGTAGCAATCCCATCCCCATTCTGATTCCCTGCCATCGGGTCATCGGTTCCACCGGATCTCTGACCGGATTCGGCGGCGGGCTTCGGGTCAAACGGATGCTCCTCGCGATCGAAGGTGTCCGCGTGCCACGGCCTGCATGAGGCGAGACCAGGTCGCCCGGCGCTTGGAAGCGACGGGCTCCATGCTATAGTGCTCTCTCCTGTTCAAGATCGAACCAGCATGGACCAGAAGCCGGGTCTCAGGCGAGAGAGGCCCAAAGACGCCATCTCCACCGCCCCACCTCCCAAGACACGACGTATTCCGCTGCCGAATGTTGCGCCCAAGCCGGTCAGTGAAGACCCGGAAGCCCCCGGGCGTCTCGCTGCCATCCTCGAGAGCCCGACGTACCGTGAAGCCTTCGCCGATGTCGAGTTTCTCGCCCGGCGCGAAACCCGCGGCATGCGGCTCCTTCTGGATTACGCCAAAACCGAATCCTGTCTCCAGGACAAACACGTTGACGCCACGATCGTGGTTTTTGGAAGTACGCGCCTGCGTGAACCGGCCGTGGCCGAAGCCCATTTTGAACAGGCCCGGTCCGCGCTCGCCGAGCACCCGGACGATCCCGTGCTGCGAGAGCGGGCTGCCATTGCGGAACGGCTGGCCCGAAACAGCGGCTATTATGAGGTCGCGCGCGAGTTTGCGCGACGGGTCAACCGGCTCCAGCGGCCTCCCGCATCCCAAAGGCTCTGGATCATGACCGGCGGCGGCCCCGGGATCATGGAGGCCGCGAACCGTGGGAGTTTCGATGTGGGGGCCGAATCGATCGGGCTCAACATCACGCTTCCCCATGAACAGTACCCGAACCCCTATATCACTCCCGGGTTGTGCTTCCGGTTCCACTATTTTGCGACCCGGAAGTTCCACTTCCTCCAACGCGCCCGCGCGCTCGTGGCCTTCCCCGGAGGATATGGCACCTTCGACGAACTGTTCGAAACGCTGGCCCTGATCCAGACCCGGGTCATGGCTCCGGTCCCGGTGATCCTCGTGGGAGCAGCCTACTGGCGACAGGCCGTCAACATCGATTTCCTGGTCGCGGAAGGCGTGATCGATCCGGAAGACCGGGAACTTTTCTGGTATGCCGAAACCGCGTCCGAGATCTGGGACGGCATCCAGGAGTGGCACCGGCTGAATGGGACGCCACTCCCGATCGGCTGAGTCCGCTCCGGACTCCTCTTCGTCGCACAAAACCCGTTCAGGCGAGCCCCGCCCAGGCCCGTCAGGCGGGAGTGCTCAGGGCCGCCTGAGCAAGGTCTCTTTCCAGAAGCGGTTCATGGTCCGGAAGAGCTCGAGGCGTGTCCGGTGACCCGAGAGCACGTGCGTGTTGTTCGGAAAAATGAGGAGCCGGTAGGGACGATCCGCGCGGATGAGTGCCTGAATGAACTGAAGCGTGTTCTGCCAGTGGACGTTGTCGTCACCGGTGCCCGCGACCAGGAGGAGGTGCGCGCGCAGCCTGGCCGCCTCGCGCACGTCCGAACTGGCCGCGTAGCCCAAGGGATTCGATTGGGGTGTGCCCATGTAGCGTTCCGTGTAGATCGAGTCATAGTCCTGCCAGCGTGTCACCGGTGCAACCGCGATTCCCGCGCGCCAGACGCGAGGTGCATGCGTGAGTTCGTAAAGCGTCATGTATCCGCCATAACTCCAGCCCCAGATCCCGATTCGTGATGCGGCGACATAGGACTGCCTTTTGAGCCAATCCACGGCCGCCTCCTGGTCTTCGAGCTCGATCCGTCCCAGGTGGTCCTTGACGAGAGCCTGCTCCGTGTGGCTGAACGTGCTCGCGGCACGGTTGTCTGCTTCGAACACGACGAAGCCCTCGCACGCGAGGCGTTCATCGTAGACGATCCATGGGTTCCAGCTCCGGCTGATGAGCGCCGGGACATCCGGCCCGCCGTATTGATACATGACGACGGGATAGTGGTGATGGGGGTTGAAGTGCGCGGGATAAAAGATCTCGGCATTGATGTCAATGGCGGGATCCGCGGACGGAATCCTGAGGAAGCGGGGCGAGGCGAGAGAGAGGGTGGTAGGGAGCTTCCCCCGGGCGAGTGTCCAGCGGGTTTTCCCATCCAGTGCCCGGACGGTCAGGACCGGAGGGGTGGTTGGATCTGAGCGCGTGAGGAGGAGGTAGTGTGCATGGGGGGCCACAATTGCCGTCTCGCTGGCCCGTGTCGGGAACAGGCGGTGCCGGTTTTCCCCATGGAATGAGACGGATTCGATGCGGTCGGTGCGCGGGCCGGATCCGGGTGAAATGAGGTAATAGACCCGCCGGGTGCGTGCATCGACGGCGAGGAGGCGGGCAACATTTCCTGGACCGGGTGTCAGCGAGGCGACCTGGACACCCTCAGAGTTGTACCGGTAGAGGTGGTGCCATCCGCTCTGGTCCGTTCCGAAGATAAACCCGCCATGCGGAAGAAACGCGAGGTCGTTGTGAACCACGATCCAGTCGGGGTCGGTGACGGTGAGGAGGTTCCGGACCGTTCCCTGCCGCGGCGAGATCCGCTCGAGCCGAAGACGGTTCTGGGCACGGTTCAGGACTTCTGCGTAAAGGGCCCGGCCATGTTCATACCAGCCGAACCGGGCCAGGTAGCCCTCGGCGAGCCCGGGAATGGACAGCCAGCGGATGGTCCCCGTCCGGGCATCGTACAGGCCCAGACGCGCTCGGGGATTGTGGGCGCCGGGCTCGGGATAACGTTGCCAGTAGATCGTGGGATGCTGTCGGACGTTGTTGAGGAGCGGGTAACGGAGGACACCGTGTTCATCGAACTCGATGAAGGCCAGGGTCTGTCCGCGGGGTGACCAGGCATACCCCGATCGCATGCCGAGTTCTTCGCGGTAAGTCCAGTCGAGTGCCCCGATCCGGATCCCGCGCTGCACCTTCCGGATGGGTTTCGGCTTGAGACTCGTGCCTCGTCTGACGAGTTCGATCGTATGATCGAACACGAAGCTCAGCCAGTGGCCGTGGGGCGAGAGCATAAACTGCGTGGGCCAGCCATGCACCCGGGCCAGAACCGAGACATGGCCACCCCGGAGCCCGACCTGGCCGATCACCTGCCCGTTCACAAAAAGCAGATGGTGGCCGCTCGGTGACCAGCGATAGTTGACGAGCCCGTACCGGCCGGTCCATTCACGGATGCGGTCGTTGTGGATGCTCGATCCCGGGCGGAGGGCTGCGCCCAGCTGGTTCACGCCCAGGCGCAGAAGGGTTCGCCCGGTCCGGGCATTGGTCACGACCAGCGCATTCGGTCCTTTCGCCTGGTCCCGGATGAGGTAGGCCAGATCCTGGCCATTGGGACTCCAGGCGAATGCATGGGGCATGAACCCGGTGAGTGGCGGGGAGCCGGTAAAACTCGGGATGGGAAACTCGGTACGGCAAGAATCGGCCGGATGGGCAAGCGACTGGTGTCCCCACAGGGCAACCAGGAGGATGGGGCAAACCCAGAGGAGGAGAGATCCCCTTGAGGGCAGGGGGGCGTTGGACGCGTCTCGAACATTCCACATGGTCAGCTCCTCGGCAAAACCGGTGATCCGGGGGACTCGACTTTCCAGCCGGCGCCTCGGGTAGAGGCATCCAAGGCTTATAATACCCCGGCATCAAGCCTCCTTGAGGCATCAGATCAGCTGGATTCCAAAAGATTGAATTAGGATACCTACCCGACCATGAGTTACCGCCCACCGATTGCAGATTTTGAGTTCCTGTTTCGCGAACTGTTCCCCATCGAGCGGCTGTTTCGCCTCTCCGCCTTTGCGGACTTTGATCCTGCGGTCACGGAGGCGATCCTGGAGGAAGGGGGGCGTTTCGCCTCCGAGGTGCTCGCGCCGATCAACCAGTCCGGAGACCGTGATGGGGCGCGTCTCACCACCTCGGGGGTGGTCATGCCGCCCGCCTTCAAGTCGGCGTACCAGCGCTTTGTGGCAGACGGCTGGAACGGGGTTTCGGCCAGCCGGGAGTACGGCGGGCAGGGACTGCCGGAAGTGGTCGGTGCTGCCCTGAACGAGATGTGGCAGTCTGCCAACCTTTCGTTTGCCCTATGCCCGTTGCTCACCCAAGGCGCCATCGACACGCTCGCGCTTTGCGGGAGCCCGGACCAGAAGCAGCGATATCTTGAAAAGCTCGTGACCGGAAAATGGACCGGGACCATGAATCTGACCGAACCCCAGGCAGGTTCCGATCTCGGCCTGATCGAGTCGTTGGCCACTCCTGCGGGCGACCATTATGCGTTGCGCGGGCAGAAGATCTACATTACCTATGGGGAGCACGACCTCACCGAGAACATCATCCATCTCGTCCTGGCCCGGACACCCGGGGCTCCTCCCGGAACGCGCGGGCTCACGCTGTTCATCGTCCCACGTTATTGCGGTGTGCCACCCGAGAGCTCCCGCCCCAATGCCGTCCGGGCATTGTCGATCGAACACAAGATGGGCATCCATGCCTCGCCGACCTGTGTCCTGGCCTACGGCGAGCCGGCGGGAGCCCATGCCGAGCAGTTGGGTGGCCTCCATCAGGGCATGGAGCACATGTTTATCATGATGAACCGGGCGCGCCTCTCCGTCGGTCAGCAGGGCGTCGGGATCGCCGAGCAGGCCTTTCAGGCTGCCCGGGATTTTGCACGCAACCGGATACAGGGCCGGGACCTCAAAACCGGCGAGGATCGGGTCGCCATCATCAAACATCCCGACGTGCGGCGGATGCTGCTCACCATGGCGGCCCAGACGGAAGCGGCCCGGGCGCTCACACTCTGGGCCTTTTACCTCTCCGACCTCGCGCGCCACACCGAATCGGAGTCCGAGCGGTCCGCAACCGGTGCCCAGGTGGCGTTCCTCACCCCCATCGTCAAGGGTTTCGCCACGGAAATGGCACAGGAAGTCACTTCGCTCGCGATCCAGGTCCATGGCGGGATGGGCTATGTTGAGGAAACCGGGGTGGCCCAGCTCTACCGCGATGCTCGGATCCTCACCATCTATGAAGGCACCACGGGTATCCAGGCGATGGATCTCCTCGGACGCAAGCTGATCCGTGACCGGGGTCGGGCTTGGGGGCTCATCCACGCAGAGTTGCAAAGGAGCCTCGGTAGCCCGGAACTCGGTGTGGCCGCGCACCTCGTGGAACCACTCCGCAAACGGGTCGAGTTGCTCAATGAGGTGGTGGAACACCTCCTCGGCGAGTTCCCGCGCGATCCCAACCATTCGGGCGGGGCCGCCTTTCCGCTGCTCATGTTGTCGGGGACGGTACTCGGCGGCTGGCTGCTCGCGCAATCCGCCGCAGCGGCCATGCGTGCCCCGACCGGGAGTGATCGCCAGCCGTTCCTGACGAGAAAAATCCGGATCGCGGAGTTTTATCTGGCACAGCTCCTGCCCCGTGCAGAGGCCTATGCGGCGGCCGCGAGAGCTCCCGGTGCGTCGATCATGGCCCTCGAGGATTCCGAGCTCTGAAACGTCGGACCCTCGGGACGGACGTGCCGTCGCGAGACCCAGAACGGGCCGGTGAGCCGGGATCCTCGGAGGATTTGCGTGAGATCAAGGTCGACCCGGTCAGGTCGGCTATAATTACCCGAGTCTGACAACCCCTGGGTCTCCCCAGGTGGGACTCGCCCTTGAAGTTTCTGGCCTATGCCATCAAGATGCCGGGGTGCGTTGACGACTCTGGGCACCGGTGACCATGCCTTCCGGGCTTGCCGTCCGTGCACTGGAGCTACGTCGGGGGCGCCATTTGCTGGCCCGCTCGCTCTCCTTTGAACTCCCGCCCGGTGGGTTTGTGGAGCTGACCGGCCCCAATGGCTCTGGCAAAAGCACGTTGCTGAGAGTCCTTTGCGGGTTGGGACGCCTCGAAGCAGGCGAACTCTTGTGGGACGACTCCCGCTTCGACCGGGCGAGTGACGAGCACCGCTCGCGCACGCATTATCTCGCGCACAGTGATGGGCTCAAGGGGGCGCTCAACGGCGAGGAAAACCTTGAGCTCTTTGCGGCGCTGCGCCAGTTCCGGGATCGCCAAAGGGAAATTCAGGAAGGACTCGGGTATTACGAGATGGATGCCCTGAAAGCCGTGCCCTGTGTCAAGCTCTCCCAGGGCCAGAAACGCCGGATCGCGCTGAGTCGCCTCTGGGCCTTCCCGGCGCGACTCTGGCTTCTGGATGAGCCGACCACATCGCTCGACCGCTCCGGGATCGAACGGTTCGCCGATCACCTCTCGGCGCATCTTGCGGATGGCGGCATGGCGATTGTCGCAACGCACCAGCGCCTGCCGGCACGTCTCAAACCGACCTTCCAGATCGCACTCGGGACCGTGGCATGAATCCGTGGATCCGGTTTTTCCGCTCCGAGCTCGGCCTTTCCTGGCGCGAGCGTCGCCGCGTGCTCTTGCCGCTCGTTTTCTTTGTGGTGGTGGCGGCATTGTTCCCGCTCGCCATGACTCCCCGTCCCGCCACGCTGCGATTGATCGCCCCCGGGGTGATCTGGGTGGACGTGATGCTCGCGACTTTTCTCGGGCTCGAGTCGCTGTTCCGCCAGGATTATGAGGAGGGCGTCCTGGAACAATGGATCCTGAGCCCATCCTCGCTGGAACTTCGCGTCTTTTTGAAAGTCATCTCATTCTGGACGGTGACGTCGCTTCCCCTGATCATCATGAGTCCGATCCTGGTCCTCTGGCTGTCGTTCCCGGTGCGTGCCCTCGCAGTCCTGCTGGTCGGCCTGCTACTCGGAACTGTCGCCTTGAGTTTCCTCGGTGCGTTGGGTGCGGCGCTCACGGTGAGCCTGCGCGAGTCCGGCATGCTGGTCGCGATCCTCCTGCTTCCGGTCGCGACTCCTATCCTCATTTTTGGTGCGCACAGCGCCTTGCTGGCCGCGGCCCGGGAGAATCCGCGGCCGGCGCTGTACCTGCTGGCCACGCTTTTTTTCCTGACTGTGGGTCTGGTCCCCAAGGCCATCTCCACGGCACTCAAAGTGAGCTACGAGGCCTGAACCATGACCGCCATCCGCCTGTTTTTCCACCGCCTGGCTTCGCCGCCGCATTTCTATGAGCTGTCCAAACCCTGGGGCCGGGCGTTTGCCTGGATCGCGCTCGTTCTGATCCTCGTGGGACTCTATGGCGGACTCTGGCTTGCACCGCGCGATTTCCAGCAGGGGAACGGCTATCGCATCATGTACGTCCATGTGCCGAGCGCCTGGATGTCCCTTTTTGTGTTTATGGTCATGGCGGCGAGTGCCTTTGTCGGTCTCGTCTGGCGCATGCGCCTCGCCTACGCGGTCGCTGCAGCCTCCGCACCGCTCGGGGCCGCCTTCACGGCGGTTGCCTTGGTCACGGGATCGCTCTGGGGGAAGCCCATGTGGGGCACCTACTGGGTCTGGGATGCACGTCTCACCTCGGAACTCATTCTGTTTTTTCTCTACCTTGGATTCATCACCCTCAACCGTTCATTCGAGGATCAGCAGACCGGTGACCGAGCAGCTGCGATTCTCGCCTTGGTCGGCGCGATCGATGTTCCGATCGTGCATTATTCCGTCGACTGGTGGCAGACCCTGCACCAGGGCTCGAGCTTCAAGGGACTGACCTCGGAGATCGCCCCGTCCATGCTGTGGCCACTCCTCGTCATGATGGCGGGTTTCATGTTCTACTACGGCTGGCTGGTCCTGTGGCGCGCCCGTTCCGAGATTCTCCTGCGGGAAGCGGACCGGGAGTGGACGCGCAAGGTGGTCGGATCATGACCTCTTTCCACGAGTTCCTGACCATGGGCCGTTTTGGCGTATTCGTCTGGCCGGCATTTGGGATGGGTCTTTTCACGATGCTCTTCAACATCTACCTGGCTCATCTGCGCGAGAAATCCGTGCTCCGCGACGTGCGTGAGGTGCACCAGGCTTCCCGGGAGAACCAGTCATGACCCGGCGACATCAGCGTCTCGTGATGGTGCTCTTGATGCTCGGCTGTGTGGCGCTTGCGGTCGGGTTCGCGCTGCGGGCCTTCAATGGGGACCTGCTCTACTACATCACCCCGACCCAGCTCTATGACGGGCGTGCGCCAGCCCATGGACAGTTCCGGCTCGGGGGGATCGTCGAAAAGGGGAGTGTCCGGCGCCTACCTGGCAGCATGACCGTGAACTTCACGCTCACCGATTACCACCATGCGGTACCGGTCGTCTATACCGGCATCCTGCCGGATCTCTTTCGGGTCGGGCAGGGTATCGTCGTGCGGGGACGGATGGTGAACGGCATCTTTGAGGCAACCCAGGTGCTGGCCAAGCACGGGGCGAAGTACATGCCGCCCGGCATTCACCCACTCAAGCCTTCGTCCGGCCAGGAAAAGATGCTGGCGCTCAAGCGGGATCTCGCGGGAGGCGCACGTTCATGATTGCTGAAATCGGCGTCTACGCGCTGATCCTGGCGCTCCTTCTCGCACTCGCCCAGTCTTTTTTTGGATTGGCGGGATCAGCGACCGGGCGGCTACGCTGGATGGCTGTCGCGCGGCCGGCCGCCTATGGTCAGCTCCTCTTCATGGGA
>JAJZNM010000115.1 GCA_021852325.1 Pseudomonadota bacterium | reverse complement strand
CTGCCCGGGGCGGTAACCTCGGTGATCGCGTATGTGGACACGCTCGAGCCTGGCCGGTTTGATCTCGCACTCGACCGGATGGGCGGGTTCGCGCGCTCCCGGACCCTCTATTTCGCCCCGTCCACAAGTCCGGTGGTCCTGACCGGGCTGGCCGAGACGCTCCGCCGAGGCCTCGCGGAAGCGGGCTTGCATCACCGGCTGGCCGGACCCGCAACTCCTGATCCCTTTGTGCCCCATGTGACGCTCGCCCGGGGTGTCCGCCGGTGGCCCGGAGCCCGGCCGGTGCCGCTGCTCGTCTGGCCGGTGCAAAGGCTCTGCCTCGCGCGTTCCGAACCCGGTCGCGACTACGAAATTTGCTTCGAGTGGCAGCTTTCGGGTTTGGAGGATCCGGCTGAATGTGGAATAATCATGGGATAAGTTCAAAGGCAACACCAGCAGGCTTCCACCATGACGGATGACAATCGCAAAAAAGCACTGATCCAGGCACTCGGCCAGATTGAACGCCAGTACGGGAAAGGGGCCGTGATGCGGCTCGGGGATGCCGTCGAGCCCCGGGATATCGATGTGATCCCGACCGGATCTCTCGGACTCGACCTCGCGCTCGGGATCGGCGGGCTGCCGCGCGGACGGGTCGTCGAGATCTACGGCCCCGAATCCTCCGGCAAGACCACCCTCACCCTCCATGTGATTGCCCAGGCCCAGGCCCGGGGCGGGGTGGCGGCGTTCGTGGATGCCGAGCACGCACTCGACCCGGGCTATGCCAAGAAACTCGGCGTCAAGGTCGAGGATCTGTTGATCTCGCAGCCCGACACGGGCGAACAGGCGCTCGAGATCGCGGACATGCTGGTCCGTTCCGGCGCCATCGACGTCATCGTGATCGACTCGGTGGCGGCCCTCACGCCGCGCGCGGAGATCGAAGGGGAGATGGGAGATTCCCACGTGGGCCTCCAGGCGCGGCTCATGTCCCAGGCGCTGCGCAAGCTCACGGCCAACATCAAGCGCAGCAATACGCTTGTCATCTTTATCAACCAGATCCGCATGAAGATCGGCATCATGTTCGGAAATCCGGAAACCACGACCGGCGGCAATGCCCTCAAGTTCTATGCGTCCGTCCGGCTGGACATCCGCCGGATTGGCACCGTGAAGCGCGGCGAGGAGGTGATTGGGAGTGAGACCCGGGTCAAGGTGGTCAAAAACAAGGTCGCGCCACCCTTCCGGCAGGCCGAGTTCGAGATCCTCTATGACCGGGGCATCTCGCGCGAAGGGGAGATCCTGGATCTCGCCGCGGCGGCGGGTCTCATCGAAAAGTCGGGTTCCTGGTACAGCCTCAAGGGCGACCGCATCGGGCAGGGCCGGGACAACGCGCGGCAGTATCTTTTCGAGCACCCGGAGGCGACCGCCGCACTCGAGACCGAGATCCGCGAGAAAGCCCCGACGGCGGTGGACCGGATCGCCGAACGGGCCAGCCCGAGTGACGACACCTGATCCCAAACTGCTGGAGCGGGCACTGCGATGGCTGGCCCGGCGCGAGTATGCACGGTCTCAACTGCGCGAAAAACTGATCCGGCTCGGAGGCCATCCGGAGCGTATCGAGTCCGTGCTCGACCATCTTTCGGCCATCGGTGCGCAGAGCGACCGCCGCTTCACCGAAGAATATGTCCGCTCAAAGGTCGGGCGCGGTTTTGGCCCGCTCAAGATCGGCCACGCGCTTGAAGCGCACGGGATTGCCCACGAGCTCATTGTGGCGGAACTGGGCCGTCCGGATGCGGCCTGGATTCCCGTGGCCGAGAGGGTGCGTGCGAGGCACTTCGGCATGGATCGTCCCGTGGATGGGGCTACACGCGAGCGGCAGAGCCGCTTTCTGCTCCAGCGCGGCTTTACCCCGCCGGTTGTCGCGGGTCTCTGGCAGGGTTGGGGGCACGAGGTATTGACGGGGGATGGCGATCCGGTTGCCTGATGCCGGTGAAACGGGATCCGGACCGCCCTGGAAGAGAGGATCCGGCCATTTTCCATGCCCCAGCACTTTTGTTTCGGCACCCACGCCCGGCGGAGTGAGATCACTGGGCTTATGCCTGAGGCCGGATCCAGGTTCGCTCGGGTACCGCCGCATTTTGGGGCAGGCAATCAGGCAGGTCGTCTCGGATCGAGTGATGGGATTTCGACGCTTGAATCACGGTTCCGCGACCCAGGTCCAGTTTGCGAAGTCGGGCCAGATCGTTCAAGCGGTGCCGGTCGGAATCTTCGGCACGCAGTCTCCGGACACACGGAACACGCCATACCGGACACTGGCCGATCCCACCGCCTGTGATGCCCGATGGGGAGCCCGTCGCCCGGTTCTGACACCGGATTCCACTCGCACCCGTTTTGCGTCACAATTGACGTGACCGGACCCCGTGTGCGGCCGGAGCGGGAGGCAGGAGCTTGGATCTCAAATCCATTCGCGAGAGTTTTACGGGTTATTTCAAAGGCAGCGGCCATGTCGCCGTTCCCTCATCATCGCTCGTCCCGGCCCGTGATCCGACGCTCCTTTTCACGAACTCCGGCATGGTTCAGTTCAAGGACGTGTTTCTGGGGCTCGAGACCCGGCCCTACCGGCGGGCGGTGAGCGTACAACGCTGCCTGCGGGCCGGGGGCAAGCACAACGACCTCGAGAATGTGGGCTATACCGCCCGTCACCATACCTTTTTCGAGATGCTCGGCAACTTCAGTTTTGGCGATTACTTCAAGGAGGAGGCCATCACACTCGCCTGGCGCTATCTCACGGAGACGCTCGTGCTCGATCCGGCCCGCCTCTGGGTCACGATCCACCCGGACGACGAGGCTGCGCATGCGGTCTGGACCCGGATCATCGGCCTGCCCGATCGCCGCGTCCTGCGCATTCCGGGAGAGGACAACTTCTGGTCCATGGGCGAGACCGGTCCGTGCGGGCCCTCGAGTGAAATCTTCTTTGATCATGGACCCGGCGTCGCGGGCGGACTCCCGGGATCGGATGGCGCATCCGGCGACCGCTATGTCGAGATCTGGAACCTCGTCTTCATGCAGTTCAACCGGAACGAGGAAGGCAAACTCACCCCGCTCCCCAATCCCTGTGTGGATACCGGCATGGGACTCGAACGGATTGCGGCAGTACTTGAGGGGGTTCCATCGAACTACGACATCGAGCATTTCCGGATGCTGATAGCGGCTGCAGCGGATATTCTCGGCGGATCCTCACGGGATTCGAACTCGCTCCGGGTGATCGCGGATCATGCCCGTGCGGCCACTTTTCTCCTCACCGATGGCATCCGGCCCGGAAACGAGGGACGGGCGTACGTGCTCCGGCGCATCATCCGCCGTGCGATCCGGCATGGGGTCAAGGAGGGTGCCCAAGGCCCCTTCCTGTATCGTCTTGTGCCTTTAGTGGGTGCACTCCTCTCGCCCTCCTACCCCGAGCTCAGCGACGCCGTGCTGTCGGAGGTCGCGGTCGAGATCGAGCGGGAAGAGGAGCGCTTCGAGCGTACGTTGCGCCAGGGCCTTCAGGTGCTTGAAGAAGGACTCGCTGCCCTCCAGGGGAAGACGATCCCGGGCGAGCTTGCGTTCCGGCTTTCGGATACCTACGGTTTCCCGATCGACCTCTTGATCGACACGGCCCGCGAACGGGGTTATGGCGTCGATCTCAGCGGATATGAGGCCCGCATGGCCCTCCAGCGCGAGCGGGCGCGCCGGGAATCGGATTTTGCGGCCCATCACCGGATCCCGCTCGAGGCCGAAGCGACCGATTTCCAGGGTTATGAGCACCTTGAGACCGAATCCCGGATTGCGACTCTTTTTCTGGGAATCGAGCCGGTGGATCAACTGGACGCGGGGAGTACGGGGGCAGTCGTCCTCGACCGGACACCGTTCTACCCGGAGTCCGGCGGACAGGTGGGTGATCGCGGTGTCATCGAGACTCCGAAGGCGAGATTCCGGGTCGAGGATACTGAGCGGGCAGGCCAGTTCGTGATCCATCGGGGTACACTCGAAGCGGGGGTGCTGCGAGCTGGCGAAGCGGTCCAGGCGAGGGTCGATGCCGCACGGCGCCAGGACACGATGCGCAACCACTCGGCCACCCATCTCCTGCATGCCGCCCTGCGCAGTGTCCTCGGCACACACGTCACCCAGAAAGGGTCACTGGTCGCCTCCGACCGCCTGCGCTTCGATTTTTCACATTCCACACCCCTGACTGCCGATGAACGGGATGCGATCGAGACCCTCGTCTTTCGGGAGATCCTGGCCAACCGGCCGGTAGTGACCCGGGAGATGGCCTTCGACGAGGCCCGCCGACTCGGGGCCATGGCGCTCTTCGGAGAAAAATATGGTGAACGGGTCCGTGTCCTTTCGATGGGAGATTTTTCGATCGAACTTTGTGGTGGAACGCACGTCCAACGAACAGGGGATATCGGCGGGTTCAAGATCGTGAACGAAAGCGCCTTGGCATCCGGCATCCGGCGCATCGAGGCCGTGACCGGCCCCGGACTTCTGCGCTGGATGCAGGAAATGGGTCATGCGCGGAGTGAACTCCAGGCCCTGCTTGGGGTCGGACCGGAAGACTGGGCCCGGCGCATCCGCCAGCTCCAGGAGCGGGAACGCTCGCTCGAGGAGTCAGTGAAAGCGGCGAAACGCCGGCTGATCGGTGCGGCGCCCGGCGATGGCACGATCACACCAGTCGAGGTCGACGGGATCCGGGTGGTTGCGCAACGGATCGATGGGGTGGATGTACCGAGTCTGCGGGAAGGGGTTGACCGGCTGCGTCAGGAGCTCAAAAAGGCGATCGTGGTCCTGGCTTCGGTTGAAGAGGGGAGGGTCCGCATCGTCTCGGGTGTCACCCCTGCCGAATCCAGATGGGCTCCTGCACGCGAGATCGTTGCCCATGTGGCTGCCAGGATCGGTGGCCGGGGTGGCGGACGTGCCGATCTCGCCGAGGGGGGTGGAGGCGATCCCCAGGCGCTCGACCAGGTGCTGGCCGAGATTCCGGACTGGGTCCGGAACCGGCTGGACCGGCGGACCTGACATGGCACTCTGGATCCTCAAGTTCGGCGGCACCTCCGTGGGGGACCCGTCGCGGATCGATAATGTCGCGAGACTCGTCGAACGTCACCGTCGGTCAGGGATCGATCTCGTGATCGTGGTCTCGGCGATGGCCGGCGAGACCGACCGCCTGATCGCATTGGCTCAGACACTCGCTCCCAACCCCGATCCCCGTGAACTGGCCGCTCTTCTCGTAACCGGCGAACAAGTGAGCGCGGCGCTCCTCGCCCTCACGTTGCATACCCGCGGGATTCGGTCACATTCCTACACCGCCTGGCAGATCGGACTCGAGGCACATGGACCGCCGGACGAAGCCCTGGTGCATACGATCGACTCCTCGAGGCTCCGTTCCGATCTCGAGTCGGGCATTGTTCCGGTCGTTTGCGGGTTTCAGGGAGTCGATGCGGCGGGCGACTATGTGACACTCGGACGGGGCGGATCCGATACAACCGCGGTTGCGCTGGCCGCAGCGCTCGGTGCGGACGAATGCCAGATCTATACGGATGTGGACGGAGTCTATACGGCTGACCCGCGCCTGATCGATGCCGCCCGCCGCCACGAGCAGCTGAGCTATTCCGAGATGCTGGAGCTCGCAAGCGGTGGGGCGAAAGTGCTCGAACGGCGTTCCGTCGAACTCGCCGGCCGCCACCGGGTTCCGTTGCGGGTGCTCTCGACCTTTGCGGGCGAGGGGGCGCGTGGCACGCGATTCACGGGGACCACATCCGCCGTCCATGAGGAATCCCTGTGCGGCGTCACGCTCAGCCAAAGCGAATCGGAGATCACGATCCTGGGTGTCCCGGAGCAACCCGCGCTCGCGGCCATCCTGCTCGGACCGATCAGTGCGGCGGGCATCGAGATTGACCTCATCGTGCAGAATCATGCCCGGGACGGGCGGGTCGACCTCGGGTTCACGGTCCCCAGGCGCTCGCTCGCGGATGCCTTGGCACTCGTGCGCGAGCGGGCAGGGGCGATCGGGGCGGAAGGCGTCATCTCGAGCGAACGGATCGCCAAGCTGTCGCTCGTGGGACTCGGTCTCAAGTCGCATCCCGAACTCATTGCCCGCCTGCTTTCAACGCTGGCTGCGGAAGCCATTTCGGTCCGCATGATGGCGACCGCCGAAATCAAGGTCTCGGTCACGATTCCAGAGGAAGATGGCAAGCGGGCATTGGTCGCGGTCCATCGTGCCCTCGGGTTCGAGGAACGGGGCACGAAGCCTCCCTCCAGGCGTAAACGGGGTGTCTGAATGCAGATCCGCGTGTGCAGATGGCTGCCCCGCCTCATGAATATGCATGAAACGGAGGCTCCGGGTGACTTGACTCCGTAAACGGGGCATAATACGGGCACGGTCTCAATCTCCAGCAAGGCGGGGTCTTGGCTGCCCGCAGGATGTGCCCCCCGGGGGTGGGCCGTTACATTGATTCATTTTGGTCGAGGTTCAAGGAGTTTACAACATGCTTATTTTGACGAGACGTGTCGGCGAGACGGTCATGATCGGTGACGATGTCACGGTCACGGTCCTTGGCGTGAAAGGCAATCAGGTCCGGGTGGGCGTCAGTGCCCCCAAGGAAATTGCCGTCCACCGTGAAGAAATCTATGTCCGGATCCAGCGTGAACGGGCCGCCCAGGGCTTGACCGCACTGTCCATGGGCCAAGTTGCGCCCGGCAACTTCCAGAACAGTGCCTATGATGACGATGGAGAGGAAGAAAACACGGACGAATGAGCGCGGCAGGAGAGATGGCTGAGTGGTCGAAAGCGCTCCCCTGCTAAGGGAGTAAGGGTGATTAAGCCCTTCGAGGGTTCGAATCCCTCTCTCTCCGCCAGTAAGTAAACAGGGGATACTTGGTCCTTCCGGTGCGCTCGTGCCAGCTTCGGGGGCTTGAGGGGGATCGATCCGCGTCTCGCCGCGCGCTGGTTGGATTGCAACGGACGTGCGCGGCTCTATGCCGCCCCGCGTATCCGTCATGGCTCGCCGAATCGCTTCAATGTCGAATTCCTGCGCACCCTCCGCCCGGGCGGCATACGTCTCCAACATGGTCTGTACGCCGTGGCTGTTCTGCTTGGCGACCCACAGAGGATTCTTCTGAACTATTTTAGTAAGGCTTGCAAGGGTTTGGAACTGACCCGAGCGGGCAGGTTATGCCGTCCGTCAGATCGGGACTGTGCGCAGGCGGAGCGCATGCATCGCGACCGTGACCGACGAGAGGCTCATCGCGAGCGCTGCGATCATCGGAGAGAGCAGGATGCCGAGGACCGGGTACAGGACGCCGGCAGCCAGCGGGACTCCGATCCCGTTATAGATGAAGGCATAAAGCAGGTTCCCGCGGATGTTCCGCCGGGTGGCACGCGATAGCCGGATCGCATGCAGGATGGCACCGAGATCACCGCGCATGAGAGTGACTGCGGCGCTTTGAATGGCAATGTCCGTCCCCGTGCCCATCGCGATACCGACATCGGCTGCGGCCAGAGCGGGCGCATCGTTGATGCCATCCCCTGCCATGGCGACCCGATGACCTTGGGCCTTGAGCCGGAGTACGAGGTCGGCTTTCTTCTGCGGCGATGCTTCAGCCCAAACCTCGTCAATGCCGAGCGCATCAGCAACCCTGTGGGCGGTTGTGAAAGCATCTCCAGTCGCCATGACCAGCCGGAGCCCGGCGTGGTGGAGGGCGGATACCGTGTCGGGGACATTCGCCTTGATCGGGTCACGTACCGCGAGCAATCCGGCGGGCTGGCCATCAACGGCGAGGAACATGACCGTTGCGCCTTCGTCGTTGAGGCGATGCGCGGACTCCCCGAAACGCTGGATGTCGATGCCCTGGGTCTCCATGAGTGACGCATTGCCGAGCGCGAGCCGGTAGTTCCCGATCTGGCCGATCACCCCCCGTCCGGGAATCGCCTGAAAGTGCTCGAGCGGTGTGCGGGAGGACGTGGATGGGAGTGCGGTTCGCAGTGCCCGGGCCAAGGGATGCTCGCTTCCTGCTTCGAGTCCCCCAGCCAGCTCGAGGATGTCTTTTTCGTCGAATCCCGGGAGTGCCTCGACATGGGTCAGTGTGGGGCGCCCTTCGGTCAACGTTCCAGTCTTGTCCACAACCAGGGTATCGATCCGGCAGAGCGCTTCTATCGCAGATGCTTCGCGGAACAGGATGCCGGATTGTGCCCCGCGACCGGAGGCTACCATGATGGAAAGGGGGGTCGCGAGTCCCAGGGCACACGGGCAGGCGATGATCAGGACCGAGACCGCTGCAATGAGACCGTGCAGGGCGCCCGGAGGAGGTCCCCAAAGGGTCCAGGCGATGAATGTGAGGAGTGCGGTGCCCACCACCAGAGGTACCAACACGCTCGCCACCCGGTCGGCGATGCGCTGGGCCGGGGCTTTCGAGCGCTGGGCTTCGGCCACCCGGGCGATGATCTGGCTGAGTGCGGTTTCGTCTCCGACCTTTCCGGCGCGGATCACGAGTGTGCCTCCCTGGTTGACGGTTCCGGACATGACGGGATCCGCTTTCCCTTTCTCGACCGGAGCCGGCTCACCCGTGAGCATCGACTCGTCGATGTGACTCGCCCCCTGGACGATCTCTCCGTCGACCGGGATCCGCTCCCCGGGCCGGACCCGGATGAGATCGCCGCTCCGGAGCGCTTCGAGCAAAACGTCCACTTCAGTCCCGTCCTGCAGCCGCCGGGCGGTTTTGGGTACGAGCGCGAGCAAGGATCGGATCGCTTCTCCGGTCTTCCGGCGTGCGCGCAGCTCGAGCAGATCGCCCATCATGACGAGCGTGATGATGACTGCGGCTGATTCGAAATAAACGGCCACGGATCCATCCGGACCCCGGAAGTCAGGGGGGAAGAGGCCTGGGGCGAGAAACGCGGTCAGGCTGTAGGCCCAGGCTGCGCCGGCTCCGATCGAGATCAGGGTATACATGTTAGGGCTGCGGCAGACGAGACCCCGCCATCCCCGGCTGAAAAACCCTGCTCCACCCCAGAGTACGACCACGCTCGCGAGGAACGCTTCGAGGGCCTGTAGCGGGATCGCCAGTGTCTTGGGCCAGGACACGCCGAATCCGGGAGCCATGGCAATCGCGAGGACGGGCAGTGTGAGCGCGACTGAGATCCAGAATCGCCGGGACAGCGACTGCACTCCCGGGTCGTCTTCCGTGAGGGCGTCCGGCATCCGGGGCTCGAGCGCCATTCCGCACTTGGGGCAGTCCCCGGCCCGCGGAGCCTCGATTTCAGGATGCATGGGGCAGGTGTAGGTCGCTCCTCGTCGAGCTGCCGACTTGGGCTCGGATGGTCCGAGAAAGGAGTCCGGGTCGGCCATGAAGCGCTCGCGGCAACGGGTCGAACAGAAGCGGTAGCGATGCCCCTGGTAGAGGCTGTCCGGTGTTGAAGCACCGGGGTCGAGCGGCATGCCACAGACCGGATCCCTTCGGCCCTTGTTGATTTCCCGAAGGCGGGCTTTCGCGAGTACGGCCTGCGGATTGACCTCGAATGCCGAGCGGCAACCGTCACAGCAGAAAAAGTATTGCCGGCCTTCGTGGGTTGAAGTGGGCGGGTGGGTCTCCGGGTCGAGGGCCATGCCACAGACGGGATCGACGGTTCCAGTCGTGGCGTGGGCTTGTGGCGGGGGGATCATGACCCAGCCTCCGCTTCGTCGTTCAATGCGGCCAGAATGGGGCACGAGGACGACTCGCCCCGGCCGGGGCAGTGGTCGACGAGTTTTGCGAGGGCCTCCCGGATGCGCGTGAGTTCGCCGATCCGCCGGTCAAGGTCGGCGAGCTTGTCTCGCGCAACTGCGCGGATCGCGTGCACGTCCCGTTGGTCACTCACGGCGAGGAGATCCTCGATCTCGACCAGGGTGAAACCGAGCGCCTTGGCACGCCGGATGAAACGCAGGCGACGGATCGCCTCGAGACCATACACGCGGTAGCCGGAGGGACGGCGCACGGGATCGGGGAGGAGGCCCGTCCGTTCATAGTAGCGGACGGTATCGACCGGGATGCCCGCTTGCCGGGCGACCTCGCCGATTTTGAACGTGTTCATGGATGGGTACTCTGGACGGCCACCCATAGTCTAAACCCTGGAGTCTACTCCAGAGTCAAGTCCGGAGATCCTGGCCCCGGATTCCGCTATCCTGTGTCGCGCGGGCACGATCATCGGGGACGCTCGAGTCGTGACCCCATCGACCGCGAGAGGCCAGGACGCAGAGTCTCGGGAGGAAGGTCCCATGTGGGTATTTTTCGCAATCGTTCTTTTCCCGCTTGGGTTGGTGCAACTGCCGCTCATGTGGGCTGCGGGCTATCTCGGCCCTCCGAATGGACAGGTCAACGTGGCCGCCTGGTACCTCGGCGAGCTGGGAAACGACGCCGGCTACCTCTATGACCGGATGGGCCGGGACCGGGAAGCCGCGTTCTGGTTCCGCTTGGCCGCAGGTTTGGCGCATCCCCAGGCCGAGTACAACCTGGGTCTCCTTTACCAGAGCGGGGATGGCGTATTCCAGTCGACTGCCAGAGCCATCTACTGGTACCGGCAGGCCGCACGTGCGGGTTTTGCGCCGGCTGAAGACACCCTGGGGGATGCATACGACTCCGGATTGGGGGTCACCCGGAACGTGCGCAAAGCGATCTTCTGGTATCAGCGGGCCGCCCAGCAGGGCTTTGCTGCCGCTGATTCCAGGATCGGGATGGCCTATGCTCGCGGCCGGGGTGTGGCGAAAAACCTGATCCTGGCCGACTTGTGGCTCAGGCGATCGGCGCTTAAGGGTGATGCCTACGCCGCGTACGACCTCGCAATCAACTACGAGAGGGGATTCGGGGTCTCCCGGAATTCCGGTCAATATCTCCATTGGCTACGCCTGAGCGCAAGGCGGGGGTTTCCCCGGGCCGATGCCGCACTCGGCTATGACTACTCGACCGGGCACTTCGTGCCCCAAAACCAGGCCAAAGCCGTTCATTGGTTCACAATCGGTGCGAGGCTCGGCGACCGAACTGCGCGCCTCGATCTCGCCACTGCCTATGAGATGGGTCAGGGCGTGAAGATGGATCCGAAACGGGCAGCGGAATGGTTTGCGCGGGCCGCCAAGCAGGGCTCGGGTCAAGCGGCCTTCGGTCTCGGTGAGGCGTATCTTTATGGGCACGGGGTTCCGAAGAACATGAAAGCTGCCGTCTTCTGGTGGGGGCAGGCGGCGAAAAAGGGCGTCCCGCTGGCCCAATACAATCTCGGGCTGGCCTACATGATGGGCAAAGGCGTTCACCAAGACAATGCGATCGCTGATGACTGGTTTGAAGCGGGGGCGAGACACGGGATCGCGGGAGCCGAGTACAATCTCGGCGTGAGTTATCACGAGGGCCTCGGCGTGCGAAAGAACCAGAAGCTGGCTTATTATTGGTGGCGCAAAGCCGCAGCACAGCCCGGTTATGGCGGAGCGCTCGCACGCCGGGAGTTGGCCAAGTCACAGATCAAGCCTTGAAACGGGTTCCATGGCCAGACCAGACTTCCGACTCGATCCCGAAACGCCGACCCCGGTGGAGCGTGCCGGGCTCCTGAAGGCTGCACTTGGCTTTTGGGATCCTCGCCGGGCGACAGCCACGGGTCACGTCTCTTCAGGTGTCCGCCATGGATAGCCGCCAGCACTGGGAAGCAGTGTACCGGCAGAAGGGGGAATGTGATGTCAGCTGGTTCGAGCTTTATCCGGACCGGTCGCTCAGCCTGATTCGTGCGGCCCAACTGCAGAAGGATGATGCGATCATCGATATTGGTGGGGGTGCTTCACGGCTCGTGGATCACCTCATCGCCGATGGCTTGCGCGAGGTCACGGTTTTGGATATCTCCGAAAATGGATTGGGAAAGGCCCGTCTCCGCCTGGGTGTACAGTCCCGAGCGGTTCATTGGATCGTGGCCGACATTACCCACTGGGAGCCCGAGCGGTCTTACCGTCTGTGGCATGACCGCGCGGTATTCCATTTTCTCGTGGATCCGGCCGAGCAGGCCGCCTATAAGCAATGCCTGGAATCCGCGCTCATGCCGGGTGGCACTGCCATCTTCGCGACTTTTGCGCCGGATGGTCCCACACGGTGCAGCGGACTGCCCGTTGAACGCCATTCACCCGGGTCGCTGGCTGCCTGGCTGGGGGAGAATTTCGAGTGGGTATCGAGCGAACGGGCGGAACACCTGACGCCGACCGGAAACCGGCAACCGTTCCAGTACTCGGTATTTGTGAAACGAAAGCGGTAGCCGGTTCTGTCATGGGGTCACCCGATCCCCGCCGCGAGTGGCGAGCCTTGATGGACGGGTCCCATCGGTCTCCTGATCGTGATACGATGACCCGATGGGCCAAGTGTGCTGGCCGTTCATACGAGATTTTGTGCATGAGAAGCCCCGAGAATCCTGTCTGTCATCCCAGGTGGATCTGGACGGGTCCAGATTGGCACATCCATAGGGAGTCTTTGGACTGATGGTTGCCTGGCGCGCGGGCCTTCTGCTATTGGGGCTCTGGTTTCTCGTTGATTATTGGCTGCTCTCGCGCCGCTTCGTGCCCCGGGA
>JAJZNM010000135.1:7182-12819 GCA_021852325.1 Pseudomonadota bacterium | reverse complement strand
CCAGTAGACGACCCACCCGTTACCGAGGTAGGTGAATGCCCTCATGTTGTCGTTGAGGATCTGGAAGTGGAAGTGGTTGTTGATGAAGAGGAAAAGCTCGGTGTCGAGCTGGACCACCTGCGCAAGAAGATGCATGGGGAATGTCTCTTGGCGGGTCGTCGGGTCCAAGATACCCGCCTTTTCCAGGTCCTGTCAATGGCGGGGGCGCACCGGGTGCCAGTCAAGAGCGATGGTGGTGCCGGGGGAGGGAATCGAACCCTCACTTGGTTGCCCAAACCGGATTTTGAGTCCGGCGCGTCTACCAGTTCCGCCACCCCGGCCAGTTTCGGGTTTGAGGGTCAGGCCTGGATGCCGGGCTTTCGGGCATGAAACAGGTGCCAGCCGTTTCCGGCTCGATCACAGGCCTTGCCGATCGGAGTCGTGACATTATCTCCGGTGAGGCGGGTCTCCGCAAATGACGCACGGGCGGGGCACCGGGATGCCCAGCCCGGGGAGAGGGGTTGGGCCACCCGCGAGCGAGGCTGGCAGGCGGGAGTCACGGGTTGTGCGCTTCCGCATCCGGCGCGTAGCCTGCTGCCGGGTTTGCTGCGTGTCCGTCAGTTGAAACTGTAGATCAGGGAGACCGAAGTTTCGGTATTGGTCTTGACGAACCCGACGGGTACAGCGGAGTTGTGCGAGATGGTGTAGGAAACCGAGAGCGCAAAGTTTCCGGCAAGATGCAAGACGAGCGAAGTCTCCGATTCGGTATAGGTATTGAACACGCCATGGGCGATGCTCAGCCCTTCCAGGAGCGAGCTCGTCTTGCTGATCTTCCAGTGATAATCCAGGGCGGCCCGTTCGATCGCCGAGCTTCGCGGGGTCCCCGTGGTGGGCTGTGACTGGCGTCCGCCCACGCCGATTTCGGCATCGAGCGACTGGTCGGCAACCGAGATGAGGCGCCGGCCGTAGCCCACGACCTCCGTGTAACGGCGGTCGTAACCGCTGAATGGCGCATTCAGATAATCCAGATAGAGAAAGCTGTAGTTATGGGCCGTGAAATCGTAATCGGTCTGGGACGTGGCTTCACGGCTCTGATCGGTCAGGACCTGATTTGTGTCGGCCTGGATCATCCGCAGGTCGAGATCGGTCCGCCAGCGATGGATGCGGTATCCGATGAGGATCTTCCCGTTCAGACTGGTCGATTCAATGTTTCCCGTCGTGCCGAGATAGCCCAGTGAGATCGAGCCCTGGAAACCGGATGTCTTGGTGGTTTTCTGGAGGACGGTGTTGTCGAGATCGATCTCGTTCCAGTCATAGTCTGCATGGGCCCGCCGGGGCAGGGCGAGCCCGAGGGTCAGGGTGAAGAGCGTCGGCAAGAGGAGGGCGGTTGCCCGGATCCGGGAGCACTGGCCAGTGACTTTCGGAGGTGGCCCCGGGGTTTTGGATTCATCCTGAAATAGCTGGACTCCACGCGTTCTGGAGATGGCGGGTCGGCGCATCGGGATTCAGGCGGTCGGAGGCGCTCCTAGTGTAGCGCGATCCGGGCGGGAGTGCGCCAAGATCCCTACAATATGGGCATCAACGATCCTGAACGGGCCGGCATGCGACGCGAGAATTTTTTCTACGATCTGCCGGAGGAGCGGATCGCCCGTTATCCTCATCCGGAACGGAGCGCGAGCCGGCTACTCGTCGTCGAGCCCTCGGGGTTCAGTGACCGGCACATGCACGACTTCCCGGATTTCCTGACCCCGCGGGATCTCGTCGTGTTCAATAACTCGAAGGTCATGCCTGCACGCCTTCACGGACACAAGGACACAGGTGGCCGGGCCGAGGTCCTGATCACGGAGATCCTCTCCCCCCACGCCGCGCGGGCCTGGGTTCGAACGAGCAAGCCCCCCCGGGCCGGAACCCGGATCCTCGTTGAGGGGGCGGTCTGTCTCATCGTCGTGCAGCGGGATGTGGAAGGCTGGATCCTCGAACATGATCAGGGAGCGGGATGGGACTGGATCGAGCGTGTCGGACATGTCCCGATTCCACCCTATCTCGGCCGGCCGGACGAGGACTCAGACCGTGAGCGCTACCAGACCGTTTATGCGAAACACCCGGGTTCGGTGGCCGCGCCCACAGCCGGACTGCATTTCGACGCTCCACTGCTCGAGGCCATGGCCCGGCGAGGGATCCAGACCACCGAGGTGACCCTCCATGTCGGCCCCGGCACGTTCGAGCCGGTGCGCACGGAAAGGATCGAAGATCACCGGATGCACGAAGAGGCCTATAGCGTGGGCGCGGAGGCAGTCGGTCACCTGGTCCGGACCCGGCAGTCGGGGGGGCGCATTGTGGCGGTTGGCACGACCGTGGTCCGGACCCTTGAGTCGCTGGCGTTGAGGACCGCCCCGGGACAGTCCTGGCAGCCCGGTCCGGGGCGCACCCGCCTGTTCATCCGCCCGGGGTTTGCCTTTCAGCTAACCGATGCCCTTCTCACGAACTTTCACCAGCCCCGATCGACGCTCCTTGCGCTCGTGGCCGCCTTCACGGGACCGAACCGTATCCAGCGGGCCTATGCCCACGCGCTGAGCCACGGCTATCGGTTCCTGAGCTATGGCGATGCCATGTGGATTCCTGAACGTGATGGTGTTTGAGTGCCTGGCTCGGGACGGACATGCCCGTCGCGGGCAGATGAAGTTCCCGCGAGGTACCGTCGACACGCCGGCTTTCATGCCCGTCGGCACCTACGGAGCGGTCAAGGGTCTCGATGCCGCCGACCTCCGGATGAGCGGAAGCCGAATGGTGCTCGGCAATACGCTCCATCTCGCGTTGCGCCCGGGCATCGATGTGATCAGCCGGTTCGGAGGGCTCCACGCCTTCATCGGATGGGAGGGGCCGATTTTGACGGATTCGGGGGGGTTTCAGGTCATGAGTCTCGGGGCCCTCCGCACGATCGATGAGGAAGGCGTCACCTTCCGTGCACCGGTGGATGGACGCCTGTTTCGCCTCACACCCGAACGGGCGATCGCAATCCAGGAGGCGCTCGGGAGCGACGTGTGCATGGTCCTCGACCACTGTCCTCCCTACCCGGCGAGCCCTGAGGAGATCGAACGGTCACTCGCCCGCTCGATTCTTTGGGCTGAGCGCTCCCGCCGCGCCCACGAGCGGGAGGAGCAGGCCCTCTTTGGGATCGTGCAGGGTGGAGTCGACATTCCGAGCCGGCTGCGCGCTTTCGAGACCCTGGAACCGATGGGGTTTTCCGGATTTGCGATCGGCGGGCTCGCAGTGGGTGAACCCGCCCCGGCGCGGCTCGCCATCCTCGATGCGCTGAAAACCGTTCTCCCTCAGGACCGCCCCCGTTACCTCATGGGCGTCGGCAAGCCGGCTGATCTCGTCACGGCTGTGCTCAGAGGAATCGACCTCTTTGACTGCGTGCTACCCACGCGCAATGGCCGCAATGCCCACCTGTTCACCAGCCAGGGTGTCCTCCGCTTGCGCAATGCCCGTTACCGGACTGATGAGCGTCCCATCGATCCGGATTGTCCATGCCCGGCCTGCCAGCGCCTGAGTCGTGCATATCTCCACCACCTCGACCGGGTGGGCGATCCGCTCACGCTCCGGCTGCTGTCGCTCCACACCCTCACCTACTACCAGACGCTTCTGGCCCGTCTGCGCACCGCCATCGAGGCCGGGCGACTCGCCCCCGTCGCGCAGGAAATCCTGGCCTTGGAAGGCGATGGGGAAGCTGTGCGATAATGGCGCACTTTACCAGTCGCACGCGGGAGCCTCACTCATGAACCTGATCCCAAACGCTTGGGCCCAAGGCCCCGCCCCCGGCCCGTCTTCCGGTGGCAACGTCTGGAGCCTCGTGCTCATTTTCGTCGTGTTCATCCTGTTTTTCTATTTTACGGCCATGCGTCCCCAGCAAAAACGGCAGAAGGAACACCGCAAGCTGATCGAAGGGCTGGCTCAGGGTGACGAGGTCCTCACCCAGGGCGGTCTCGTCGGCCGGGTCGTCCGGCTGAACGAGCAGTTCATCGTGCTCGAGGCATCCAATGGAGTCGAACTCACCTTGCAGCGGCAAGCCGTCGCCGCCGTCTATCCCAAGGGGACCCTGAAAGCCGTCTGAACGGATCTCTCCGCGCCGGAGCCCGAGTGAACAGGCCGAATCCATGAACCGCTATCCCCTGTGGAAAAACATTCTGGTCATCGTGGTCACACTCGTGGCGGCGCTCCTCGCATTGCCGAACCTCTATCCGGAGGCTCCCGCGCTCAACGTGACCCGGATCGGCGCCACGGTCATGCCGCCGGCGGTCCTGTCCCGGATCGAGCGCCACCTCCTTGCACACCACCTGTCCGCGAAGCGTGCCCGGATCGAGCGGGATCACGTCCTGCTCGTCTTTTCCCAGGAATCCGTCCAGCATCAGGCGCTCGTGCTCCTCAAGCAGGTCCTCGGGGAAGACTACTCGGTCGCCCCGAACCTCGTGCCCGAAACGCCGGGCTGGCTGCGTGCGCTGGGACTCAAGCCCATGCCCGAGGGCCTCGATCTCCGGGGCGGCATCTATTTCCTCCTCGAGGTCGATACCCGGGCGGCGGTCCACGATGCCCTGGGCCGGATCCGCACCGGCCTCGAAGTCCTGTTGCGTCACCATGCCATCCGCTACCTCGGGATCAGCCGGGCCGCCGTGGGGTTGCGCGTCGAACTCGCCCATCCGGCCGACCTCCGGTCGGCGCTTCACCTGATCCACCGGGAACACCCGCATCTCATCCTGCATACGGGCCAGGCTGGTGGTTTCCCCGTGATCACCGCGCGTTATGGATCCGCGGAGAAGACCTCGCTCGACCAGGTCGCCGTCGTGCAGGACGTGGCGGCGTTGCGGCGGCGCGTGAACGAGCTTGGGGTCACGGCTGCGGTGGTGGAGCAACAAGGTGCGCATGACGTGGTGGTGGAGCTGCCCGGGATCCAGGATGCGGCCCGTGCCGAGCGGCGCCTCGGCGACACGGCGACGGTCCAGTTCCGGCTGGTCGATGATGCTCCCAGTGCCCAGAGCGCGCTGGAGTCAGGCCAGGTGCCGCCGGGCGCACGTCGGTTCACGACCACCGCGGGGGCACCCGTGCTGTTGCGTTCAGGCATCATTGTGAGCGGCCGCGAGATCGTCAATGCCACCTCTGCCTATGTGAATGGCCAGCCAGCGGTGAATGTCACGCTCAACTCCCGGGGCGGGAACCGGATGCTCGAGACCACGAGTCACAACCTGAACCAGCCGATGGCTGTGCTCTACATCGAGAACCGGAGCCTGCACCGGAAAGTCGATGGCCAGTCGGTGATCGTGACCCGGAAGATCGAGCGGGTCATCAACATCGCGACCATCCGCGGCGTCTTTTCGAGCAGCTTCCAGATCACCGGACTTACGGAACCTGAGGCCAACAAGCTGGCCCTGTTCTTGCGCACCCCGCTCGCGGCCCCCATGACCGTGGTCGCGGAACGCACGATCGGCCCGAGCCTCGGCCGCGAAAACATCCGGGACGGTGTCGCTGCGGTGGTTTTGGGTTTCCTTATGGTCGTCTTGTTCATGGCCTTCTACTACAAGTGGTTTGGCGTGATCGCGGACCTCGCGCTCTTCGTCAACCTGATCCTGATCGTGGCACTCCTGTCTTTGCTCCAGGCCACGC
>JAJZNM010000135.1:0-7172 GCA_021852325.1 Pseudomonadota bacterium | reverse complement strand
CGGTCGGCATGGCCATCGATGCCAACGTGCTCATCTACGAGCGTATCCGCGAGGAGTTGCGCAACGGTGCGAGCCCGCAGGCCGCAATCCACGCGGGCTACGCGCTGGCCTGGGGAACGATCGTGGACTCGCATGTCACGGCACTGATCGCGGGCGTGCTGCTCTTCCTGCTCGGCAGCGGGCCGGTCAAGGGTTTCGCCATCACGTTGTGCCTCGGAATCCTGACCTCACTCTATACGGCGGTCATGAACAGCCGGGCCATCACCAATCTGGTCTACGGCGGTCGCCGCCTGGCCCGGTTGCCCGTCTGAGCCCGCAGGAGTCCCCATGGAGTTTTTCCACAAAGTCCCCCACATCAATTTCCTGGCTGCGCGCAAGGTGGCACTTGCTGCGTCGACCGTGGTGTTTCTGGCGGCCTGCATCTCGCTCGCGACCCGCGGACTCAACCTCGGTCTCGACTTCACGGGTGGGGTTGTGGTCGAGATCGGATTCCCGAAAGTCCCGGACTTGAACGCGCTCCGGAAGTTGGTAACTGTATCCGGGTTCCCACACGCGGATGTCAGCCGGTTTGGTCACCACCCGGTCGTGCTGATCCGGCTGCGTCCGAGACACAAAACGGTGGGCAAACAGGTGGCGGCGACCCTGGCCCGCACGGTCGTCGCACACTACCCCGGCTCGAGGGTCGTGAGTGAGGAGCTCATTGGCCCCCAGGTCGGCAGTGCCCTGCGCGAGAAGGGCATCACGGCCATGGTGGCGACGCTCGTCCTGATCCTGCTTTATGTCGCTTTCCGTTTTGAGTGGCGGTTTGCCGTAGGGGCGATCGCGGCCACGATCCACGACGTGGTCTTTACGATCGGATTTTTCTCGTTTACGGGGATCGGCTTCAACCTCAATGTCCTGGCCGCGATCCTCGCCATCATGGGTTACTCGCTGAATGACACCGTCGTGGTCTTCGACCGTATCCGGGAAGACTTCCGGAAGTACCGGCGGGGAACTCCGCTCGAACTCATGAACATTGCGATCAATGAAACACTTTCCCGCACGCTCATGACCTCATTCATGACGCTGCTCGTCGTTATTGCGTTGCTCCTGGTCGGCGGGCCGGTGCTCCGTGGGTTTTCGATCGCGCTTTTTGTGGGCATCCTCGTCGGCACCTACTCCTCGATCTTCATTGCGAGTGCGACGGCGCTCATGCTCGGTGTGGACCGTTCCGACCTTCTGCCGAGGCGGCGTGAGGATCTCGCCGACGGGCGCCCTTGACCCGCCCCGATACCAGGGGGCCAAAAGATCCCGCAGTTCGGACAGAAGTTTCGGGTTCGCCGAGATGAGATCCCCGCTCGACAGAGGCGGCATGTCCGCCCGGAGACTGTCGGTGAGCCCACCCGCCTCCTGGATCAGGAGGAGTCCCGCCGCCAGGTCCCAGGGATGGAGCCCCAGTTCAAAAAACCCGTCCAGGCGTCCTGCAGCCACATAGGCCAGGTCGAGTGCGGCCGAGCCCGCTCGCCGGATGCCGGACACGCGGGGCAGGAGCGTCCGGAACATGCCGAGATAGGCGTCGAGTTCCCCGAAATCCCGGAAGGGAAATCCGGTTCCGAGCAGGGCTTCATCGAGGTTCGTACGCTTGGCGACCCGAATCCGTCGATCGTTGAGGAGCGCGCCTTCCCCCCGGCTCGCCACGAACAGTTCGCCGCGCAGGGGATCCAGGATGACGCCCGCTTCCAGTATCCCGCGGGCCTCGAAGGCGACCGAGACCGCGAACGTGGGAAGCCCATGGAGAAAATTCGTGGTCCCGTCCAGGGGATCGATGATCCAGCGCAACCCGGACTCGGACCCCCCACCGAGACCGCTTTCCTCGGCCAGGATGGCATGATCAGGATAGACGGAACGGATCACTTCCAGGATGGCCTGCTCGGCCCCCCGGTCCACCTCGCTCACAAAATCATGACGGGCTTTTTCCTGGATCTGGAGGTGCTCGACCCGGTCCACCTGGCGGAGGATGACCTCACCCCCCCGACGGGCGGCACGGATGGCGATATTGGTGATGGGTTGCATGCGAATCCAGCCGAGTATCGGTGCAGCATAGCAGACCGCCGGTGACCGGCGTGGCGCGGGCACGATTGCCCGCAGACCGGCTCCTCGCCGGAGCAGCCCCATCGTCCTATAATGGAAGGCATGCAGACGCGCGATCGGCCCATTTATCTCGACTACGCGGCCACGACTCCGGCCGACCCGCGGGTGATTGCCCGCATGCTCGAGTTTCTGGGACCGGAATCCGTTTTTGCGAACCCCGCGTCGGCGACCCATGCGCCCGGTCGCGCCGCACGGGAAGCGGTCGAGGCAGCCCGGCACGAAGTCGCGGCCCTCATCGGGGCGGAGGATCATGAGGTCATTTTCACCTCAGGCGCGACGGAATCGAACAATCTGGCCTTGAGGGGCCTCGCCCGGGCACGCCGAGACCGTGGCCGACATCTCGTCACGTCGCAGATCGAGCATTCCTCCGTGCTGGACACGATGCGGTCGCTTGAAGCGGAAGGCTTCGAGGTCACGCGTGTACCCTGTGACCGGAACGGATGCGTGGACCCGGAGGCTGTCCGACGGTCCCTCAGGCCCGACACCCTCCTCTGTTCGGTCATGCATGTGAATAACGAGACCGGGGTGATCCAGGACATCGCCGCGATCGGAGAGATTTGCCGGGAGCAGGGCACGGTGTTTCATGTCGATGCGGTCCAGAGCGCCGGCAAGCTGCCCATTGATCTCTCCCGGCTTCCGGTCGATCTCATGTCCTTCTCCGGACACAAGCTTTACGGGCCCAAAGGCATTGGCGCGCTCTACCTCCGGAGTGATCCCGAACTCGTCCTGGAGCCGCTCATCCGGGGCGGCGGGCAGGAACGGGGATTGCGTGCCGGGACGCTTGCGACCCACCAGATCGTGGCTCTGGGCGAGGCTTTCCGCATTGCCCGTCTCGAGGGCGGAGCTGAAGCCTGCCGGATCCAGGGACTTCGGGACCGGCTCTGGACCCGCCTTCAGGCGCTTTCGGGCGTTGAACTCAATGGTGCATCCGCCCCGCGCGTCTGCGGATTGCTCAGCCTCACGTTTACCGGCGTCGGGGGGGAGAGCCTGATCTTCTTTCTCGGCAAGCTCGCCCTGGCGCAGGGATCAGCCTGTGCGAGCGCGAAGGGCGAACCCTCCCATGTCCTCAAGGCCCTTGGGCGATCCGATGTCGAAGCCGAGGCGACCTTGCGGGTGAGCCTGGGCCGTTTCACGACTGAGGATGAAATCGAATGCGCAGGAGCGGCCATCGCAGAAGCCTATGGCCGGATGCGCGAGGTGGCGCCCCGGGAACGGAGCCGGATGGGCTCCCGGACGGTTTGATGCCTCCCGCACCGTACCCTCCCCTTCCGCCTGGAGAGGATGGCCAGTCACTCGCCGTCTTCGAACGCTGGGCCCGCGATCTCAGGCGGACCGGCGGATTCGGATCCGGATCCCCGCATGTCCGTGAAGGCTGGGCGGGCAGTGTCAATGCGGGCTGTCTGATCGAATTCCAGCTTGAGATCCGCGATGGAATGATCCAGCGGGCGCGTTACCGGTATCGGGGTGGCCCATGGACCGGGGCAGCCTGTGCATACTATGCCGAGTGGCTCGAGGGTCGTGCTGCACGGCCGGACGAGGTACCAGCGGGCCGGGTGGTGGCAGAACGGTTGGCATACCCCCGCATCCGGTATGATGAAGCCCTCTTGGTTGAAGATGCGATCCTTGATGCACTCGGGAACGAGACCCGGAGCGGATGCGGGGATCCTTTCGGGAGTCGTACGGGATGAACGCCATCAACTTGACCCAAGACGCGGTGGAACAGGCGAAGCGCTTGCTCCAGGCGCACCCTCGTGCGGTGGGGCTCAGGCTATCGGTTGCGAAAAGTGGCTGCGCGGGGCACAGCATCCGGATCGACTATGCCGAAGCAGTGGGTGGTGGAGAACGGCTGATCGACTGCGCAGGCGTGCCCATGGTCCTGTCCGAAGCCGATCTGCCGGTACTTTCGGGAACCGAGGTCGACTATGTCCGGGACGGCCTTAACCGGATGTTCCGCTTTCGCAACCCGAACGCGCGGGAGGTCTGTGGCTGTGGAGAAAGTTTTGCACTCTGATCCGGCCCGGTGACGGGCGGCCATCGCTTGCAGGGAAAGCCCTCGACACGATAAAATCAACCGTTTGCATGCCTTGCAGTTTGCGCGCCTGCGGGCTTCAGGCAACCGACCGATCGCGCTGGAGAGCCTCTCGAAATGAGCCTTGAACGGACCTTGTCGATCATCAAGCCGGATGGTGTCGCCCGTGACCGGATCGGATCCGTCTACGACCGGTTCGAACGGGCCGGGCTCCGGATTGTTGCGGCCCGGATGCTCGAACTCAGCCGTGCGCAAGCCGAGTCTTTCTATGCGGTGCACCAAAAACGGCCATTCTTCCAGTCGCTCGTGGCCTACATGACCTCAGGTCCGGTCATGGTCCAGGTGCTTGAGGGCGAGGAAGCCGTCCAGAAGAACCGTGATCTCATGGGCGCAACCGATCCGGCCAAGGCCGCACCGGGAACCCTCCGGCGCGATTGGGGTGAAAGCATTGAACGCAATCTGGTGCATGGATCGGACAGCCCGGCGAACGCGCTGTGCGAGATCGCCTTCTTTTTTGGCGAGATCGATGTCTTTTCCCGAACCCCGCGCTGAGCCGGACCCGGCCCCACGCGTCAATCTTCTCGGCTTCGACCGGGCAGCGCTCGAGACCTGGATCGCGGCTCGCGGCGCACGGACCTTCCACGCTCGGCAGATCCTCAGCTGGATCCACCGGCGCGGGATCACGGACTTCGAACAGATGACCGATCTCGCGCTCGGACTCCGGGTCAGGCTCCGCGAGGAGGCCTGCTGCATCGCCCCCCCGGCAGCCGGGCGAGTCCTCGATCCCGATGGAACCGAAAAGTGGCTGTTCCAGGTGGACTCGCACAATGCCGTCGAGACCGTGATCATTCCGGATGAGGAACGCCGGACCCTCTGTGTCTCGTCCCAGGCGGGGTGTGTGCTCAACTGCGCCTTCTGTGCGACCGGTGCCCAGGGTTTCAACCGGAATCTCACGCCGGCCGAGATCGTGGGGCAGCTCTGGCGGATCTGGCATGATGGGGCCCGATCCAGCCTTGAGCGGCCGATCCAGAACGTGGTGTTCATGGGCATGGGCGAGCCGCTCGCCAACTACCGCGCCCTCTCACCGGTCCTGCATCTCCTGCTCGACGATCTCGCCTATGGATTTTCCAAATGGCGCGTGACGGTCAGCACGGCGGGGCTCGTGCCGCTCATCGACCGGCTGGCCGCCGAGCATGACGTGTCGCTTGCGGTCTCGCTGCATGCGGCCGATGACGCCCTCCGTGACCGGCTGGTGCCGATCAACCGCGCTCACCCCTTGGCCGAGCTCCTGGCTGCCTGCCGCCGATACATCACGCGGCACCCGGAGCGTGAGATCCTGATCGAGTATGTCATGCTCGATGGCGTGAATGACCAGATGAGCGATGCGCGTGCGCTTGCCCGTCTGCTCCGGACCGTTCCGGCCAAGGTGAACCTGATCCCGTTCAACCCGTTCCCCGGTGCGGCCTTTGCCCCGTCACCGGAATCCCGAATCCTCGCGTTCCAGAAGGTTCTGGTCAGCCAGGGCTTGAGAACCCTGATCCGCAAGCCGCGCGGACAGGCGATCCAGGCGGCCTGTGGCCAGCTCGCGGGATCAGTCGCGAATCGCCTGCCCGACCAGTTCCGGTTTGCCACTCCGAGGGCCTGCGCATGAGGCGGATCTTCGTCATCAGCGTGTGTGCGATGCTGCTCGCCGGCTGTGTGACCGAATCAAGCCAACCCAAACCGGTCACGAATCTCGTGGCGGCTGCCCGGGACAATGTCACGATGGGGATGATCTACCTGCAACGGCACGAGCGCACTCTCGCGCTCCACAGCTTCGAGCGGGCCCTGAAACTCAACCCGGATTCCGTGAAGGCACACAATGCGATGGCGTTGCTGGATGTCGAACTCGGCGAACTGGGCCGCGCGCGACGGTATTATCGCACCTCGTTGAGTCTCCGCCCCCATGACCCGGACACGCTCAATGCCTATGGCGTGCTCCTGTGCCGCACCGGCCGGATGCGCCGCGCGATCCATGAGCTGGTGAAGGCGGCCGAGACCCCATCCTATATCACACCGGAAGTGGCCTATACGAATGCCGGCGTGTGTGCCCTGAAACTCCGGAATCCGGTGATGGCCCTCCGGTATCTCTCACGCGCGGTTGCCTTGAACGACAACTACGCCCCGGCACTCTGGCAGCTCGCGAACCTTGATATGCGCCATCACGCCTTCCACCGCGCGCGTTCGCTCCTCACGCGTCTCGCCGATCTCCCGCCCAAGCCGGCCGCACCTGTGCTCTGGCTTCTCATTCGTGCCGAATGGGCGGTTCATGATTCCGTGGCCGCGGAGCGTTACGGTGCCATTCTGCTCGAAGACTACCCGGGTTCCCCCGAAGCCCTGGCATTTCTCCATCATCACCCGAACCCGTGAGCGCATCCCGACCCCTCAGTGCCTATGCGGACGTCGGCAGGGCACTCGCCGAGCGTCGGGAGGAACGGGGTGTGACCCTCGAGTTCGCCGCGCATGCACTGCATGTGCCGAAGGACCTGATCGCGGCGCTCGAAGCGGGTGCACCCGGAGCGTTTGATGCCACCATCTATTACCTCGGGCATTTGCGCCGTTATGCCACCTGGCTTGAAATGGATCCCGGGGCCCTCATCCGGAGGCTACCCGACCACGGGAGCCGGGAACCCGCCGGTCCACCCCCACCGGATGCGGGGGATGGCTGGCCATCGAGTCCTCGGGCGTGGCTCGGCGCCACCGCCGGGCTCCTCTTCGTGGGCGCGATTCTCGCGGCACTCTGGTTTTTCCTCGGCACACGCCCGATGAGGCACCCCCAGCATCCACACCCGGCCCTCGCCGTCTCCCAGCCGGCGCGGGTGTCTGCTCCCCCATCCCTGCCCCTGCGCCCCCCGCGTGCGGCGCGGGTTCCACGGCTCCGCCTGCGTTTCGTGCTGAAGCACTCCTCGTGGATTGCCGTGACCGCCCGCGGAAAGACGGTTTACGCGAAGCTCGTCAAGCCCGGAATCCCGCT
>JAJZNM010000021.1 GCA_021852325.1 Pseudomonadota bacterium | reverse complement strand
AGCAGGAAGGGTACGGTGCGGATGGGAGAATCCAGGGCAAGTTCGTACCGACCGGCGCGATTCCCGAGTTCTATGAGGACCTGCAGCGCCGGGGCATCGAGGTCGACCGCAACATCTTTCTCGGTGTGGAAGGAAAAGGCCAGCGCTTATGAGCAAGACCGAAATCCTGATCCTGATCGGCGTGACCGGTTTTGTCGCTGTCGTGCTCATTCTGCTGATGCTCTACCAGGCCCTTGGGCTCGGCGCCCGCTGGCAGAAGGAAAAACTCAAGGAGACAGCCCAGCGCGATCTCGCGGACCTCTTCGTGTTCATTGACTACAACAAGCTCGCGGTCGTTCAGTTTGCCGCTTACCTGATTCTGCCGGTGATCATCTGGATTGCGACCGGGAACCCGATCTTCACCGCCATTGGACTTGCGGTCCCCTTCGTCGCGCCAAAAATGGTGGTCTCCCGAATGCGCAAGCGGCGGCTCAAGCAATTCGTTTCCCAATTTCCGGATGCCATGATGATGATGGCGGCATCGCTCCGCGCAGGAACCAGCATCGCCGTTGCACTCGAAAACCTGGTCAATGAGTCCAAGCCGCCGATCAACCAGGAGTTTGCTCTCATGCTGCGTGCCCAGCGCCTGGGTCTGAGCTTTGAGGATTCCCTGAAAGACATGGAAAAACGTCTGCCGGTCCAGGAGTTCATGATGTTCTCGGCCGGACTCCGGATTGCTCGCGAAACGGGCGGTAACCTGGCGGACATGCTGGAATCTCTCGCGGACACGATCTACCGGAAAATGCAGGTTGAAGGCAAGATCGAAAGCCTCACGGCGCAGGGTAAGGTGCAAGGGGTGGTCATGGCTGGTCTCCCCCTGTTCCTGATGCTGGTCCTCGACATCATGGAGCCCCGGGCCATGCATCCCCTGTTTCACACCCTCACGGGCTGGATTGTCCTGACCATCATCGGCTTCATGGAGTTCATGGGCTGGCTCGGTATCCGGCGCATCACGAGTATTGACGTATGATCTGGTACATCCTCATCGGAGTGTCGGTTGCAGGGTCCATCATCCTGGTCTTCTGGTGGGTTGCCGCCATGCATGAACAGGTCCCGGACGACGAGCGACAATATCTCGACCCTCTACCGCCTTTCCTGCGGCTCATCTGGCCCCTGATCCGATTCGTGGCCTACTATTTCTGTTCACGGCTATCCGTACGGCTCATGGAGGACACCCACCAGCAACTGGCACGTGCGGGTGCCACCTACATGATGAATGCGGAAGAGTTCGTAGCCATCCGCCTGATCACGGCACTGGGTTCCTTCGGGGTGGGATACCTGGCGCTGAGACCCCTCGGGGGAACGATGGTCATCCTCCTGCCGACCCTCCTGGCCGTCCTCGGATTTTTCTATCCTGCCATCTGGCTCCGGAATCGCTATGAGACCCGCCGGAAGGAGATACTCAAGGCCCTGCCCATGTATCTCGATTACTTCACTCTCGCGATCGAGGCCGGGCTGAACCTGGCCGGGGCTCTGGCCCAGACAGTTGACAAGGGGCCTGCCGGCCCGATGCGCCAGGAGCTTTTTCTGGTCCTGCGCGACATCCGTTCTGGTCTGACCCGGGCGGATGCGCTGCGTCGTATGGACACCCGGCTCAAGATTCCCGAGGTGAGCTCCGTGGTCTCGGCGATCATCCAGGCCGAACAGGTCGGCGCGAGTGTTGGAAAAGTGATGCGCCTCCAGGCTGAACGGCGCCGGACAGAACGTTTCCAGCGCGCCGAAAAACTGGCCATGGAAGCACCGGTGAAACTCATGCTGCCACTGGTCCTCTTCATCTTCCCGACAACTTTCATCGTACTCGCGTTCCCGATCGTCATGATGATCAAGCAGCAGGGCATCCTTTGAGACTGGGAACCGTTCTGGATGAGGCGGGCCGGATCGTGTTGGAGCGCGGCAGGCGCACGACGAATGCTTGGGAGCGGGCACGGGGCCAGCTGGGCCGGCCGCTGCTGGCTCCAGGCGAGGGCCTCTGGATTGATCACTGTGGCTCGGTCCACACGTTCGGCATGCGGTCAGCGCTCGATGTGGTTTTCATGGGATCGACCGGGAGTATCCTCAAAGTGGCGACGACCTTGCGCCCGTTCCGCTTCGCGGGCGCCTGGGGCGCCCGGACGGCGCTCGAACTCGGTGCGGGGGAAGCCGTGCGGCTTGATCTCAAACGGGGTATGTGCCTCACATGGCAAGATCAGCCATAAGGTTGGCCATTGCCGGAATCACTGTGCTCCCCTTGCTCGGGGGTTGCGCCTTGGGTTCGCGCCACCTGCTTGGCGTGAGCCGTGCGGCCGAGACAGCCTATCAGGAGGGACAGATTGCGCTCGCACTCAAGGATTACCGGATTCTGGCCAAGGCGCATGCCAACGATCCCTATATCTGGACCCGGATCGGGAACCTCGAGGCCATTCAAGGCCAGCCGAAGAAGGCAGTGGCCGCGTATCGGCGCGCGATCCGGATCAACCCCCAGGACGGCGAGGCCTGGTACAACATGGGGATGGTCCGTCTGCGTCAGGCCTGGGCCCTGTTCATTGAGGCCTACAATGCGATTCCGGCCGGAAATCCGGCGCATGCCCACATTCAGAAGATGATCCGCTCGCTCGGTCACCTGCCAGCCTTGCGCGCCAGTGCGCCACCCCTGCATCCGGCCCTGGGCCGCTCCATCCACGGGAAACCGAAGGCTGGATCCCAAAGGTTTGGGTCATGAAGGGGTTGCGGAACAGAGGCGCGAAGGGCCAGGCGATGGTCGAGTACCTGATCGTGCTCCCATCGCTCCTCCTGCTCATCCTGGGTTCCATCCAGTTTGCGCTCGTGTTCATGGCCAAATCAACACTAGACCTGGCTGCTTTTGACGGGGCACGCAATGGGGCACTGAACAACGCGTCGAAGACCTCGATCAAGAACGGGATTGCCGAGGGACTGGCCCCGCTCTATCAGCGGGGGATGGCGGGTGGTCCGAGCCTTGCCGGTGCGGCCGAGGCGCGTGTTTACGCAGAACTCGTGGTGTTGAACCCGCTCAAGGTCAAACTCGATATCCTCAATCCGAGCCAGCAGGCTTTCCAGGATTTTGCACAGAAGATCCCGTTCATCACGCCCGCGGGAGCGGTTTCCTACATGCAGGCCATTCCCAACGCGCGTCTGCTTTACAAGCCAACCACACCAGGGGCCAACTCCAAGGAGAGCATTCAGGATGCGAACCTTCTCAAAATCCAGGTCCATTACTGTTATCCCCTGATCATTCCTCTCGTGAATACGACCATCCAGGGGATCATGATGCTCGTGAACCCGACGCAAACCTCGAGCTGGATCTTGTCGCATGCGAGTTACATTGGAGAAGACACAGACGTCTGGGACCAGGCCTGTTATCTGCAGGGCGGGATGCCGCTCGTCGCCGATGGAACCGCACTCATGCAATCGCCTGCTGAGCAGTGACCGCCACAAGAGGATAAAACCCCGCCCCCAAACCCTGAGATCGTTCGTTCAAGAGCCCGCTCGGCATACCGTTTGTTGACCTTAGATCGTCATTTTACTGGAGAGAAATATGTGGAAAAATATTGCCCTGGTCTTCCTGCTCGGATTCCCGGTCGCTGCCTGTGCACAGGGATTCGGGTCCGCTTTCAACTTTTCCAGGGTGCAAACCTCGTTCAACATCAATGGCCATTCCTATGAGACTCATTTCACGGAGGCGGGTGTGGAGTTGGGTCATTACTGGTATCACCATTTCCTCGATGTCAGCCTACGTGGAGGTTATCTTGGGGTCACTCAGGATGGGAACCCGGTTCTCACCGGACTTGACCTCGGGGGATACTATGCGGGTCTCGGCGCCACCGCGTTTTTCCCGGTCCAGAAGGACTTTGGCTTTACCGTCGGTCTGGGAGAGACCTATCACCGGGTGAGTGACAGCGTGACGACAGAACAATACCGGCTCCGTTGGTTTGATTTCGCATCCCGTGCGGGTGCGTGGTACCGGCTCGGGGTGGCGCGTTTTTCGGCCGGGATCTACTATCGGCACTTCAGCGGGAGCGAGCTCCTTTCGGGCACGACGAATGAAACCGAAAACATCTATGGAACCACCCGCAGCGGCCTGTACGGGGGGATCTCCTTTTATACGAGCAGCCATGGCCGGGTTGCGGCCTTTGTGGACACCGGCGCCTACCAGGCGATCCTTTTGAGCTTCCGGTACGGTTTTTAGACAGTCAATGCAGGTTCCGGCACAGACCGACTCGAGGCTCGCGTGTGGCGCGGGCCTTGGATGTGTAACCTCGCCCTGCGTGTCCCGGGCCGGGATGGGGAACGGGCTATAATCACCGGCTGGCTGGCTGAGCCAGGCTGATCCTCGACCTCGTGGGGCCCCTGTACGCATGACCGCACAAAACACCCGCTCTCCGGGAATCCCCGTTCCCGGGTACATGCTGAACGTGATCCGAACCCGGTTCACCATGCCTGAAGCCCCTGGATGACCCATCAGCCACTTGCTCGGAAATGGAGGCCGCGGTCGTTTGCCGAGATGATCGGGCAGGAATCCACTGTCCGTGCATTGCAGAACGCGCTCGGCCAGAACCGGCTCCACCCGGTACTCCTTTTTTCGGGAACCCGTGGAGTAGGCAAGACCACCCTTGCGCGTCTCATTGCGAAAGCCTTGAACTGTGAACAGGGATCCGGACCGGATCCTTGTGGTCAATGCCAGAACTGCCAGGAGATCGACCAGGGGCGCTTCCCGGACTTCCTCGAGATCGACGCAGCTTCGAGGACCCGCGTCGAGGAAACACGGGAACTCCTCGCCAACGTGTCCTATCTCCCCGCCCGTGGGCGCGCACGCGTCTACCTGATCGACGAGGTGCACATGTTGTCCGGGCACTCATTCAATGCACTGCTCAAGACACTTGAAGAGCCCCCGCCGCACGTCTATTTCCTTTTGGCGACCACCGAGCCTGAAAAGGTTCCCGTGACCATCCTGTCCCGCTGTCTCCGCTTTGCCTTGCGACGGGTTCCAGCCGCCCAGATCGCCAACCATCTCGCCCACGTGGCCGGCAAGGAATCGGTGCTGTGCGAGCCTGCTGCGCTTGCGCTTTTGGCGGATGCTGCCCAGGGCAGCGTGCGCGATGCCTTGAGCCTCATGGACCTCGCACTCACCTACGGAGCGGGTTCTGTCCGGGAATCGGATGTGGCGGCCATCCTCGGAACCCTCGATCACGAGCAACTCGATGCCCTGGCCACAGCCATTCTCCGGAAGGACCGCAAACAGATGGCCCAGCTGCTTGAGGACCTCCATGCCCTCGAACCGGATTACGCGGGCATTCTGGCGTCGCTCGCGCGGTTGTTCGTGACCCTGGCCTGTCGCATCGAACTCGGACCGGCCGCGCCGACCGGGGTTCGAGACGAAGATGAGCAGCGTCTCGCCGCCTGGGCATCCGGGACCGATCCCCTCGATCTCCAGATCTACTATGAAATTCTCCAGAAGGGGCTCTCAGAAATCCGCGCGATCGATGACCCGGAACTCACCTTCGACATGACCTGCGTGCGCCTTCTGGCGTTTGCACCTGAACGCGCACAATCCCACCCCTCGGAGCGACCGGGAGGGGTGGCCCCCGGCAGTAAAGCGGGCACGGCCACCGGCTCGCCGGCCACGGGCCATGCCCGCTCCGGTGAGGCCCCGGCGCCCGGGCAGGCAGCGGTGGCGCCCGCGTGCTCACGGCTGCGCACTGCGGAAGCGTGGCCGGGCTATGTGTCTGAACTCACGATCACCGGGGTGGCCCGGGAGATCCTCCACCACACGATTTGCAGGAGCTATGACGGCAAGACACTGGTCCTGGAACTGGCCGCGGACTTTGCCAGTCTCCTGACCCCACAGCTCAAAAGCCGGGTGGAACGGGCTTTGCGGGAGCGCGAGCATCCGGATCTCGAGATCCTCATTGAGACGGGAAGCGGATCTGGCGATACGCTTGCCAAAAAACGGGAACGCGAGAAGGCGTCGGAACAGCAGCAGGCCGAGGCGGAGATCAACCGTGACCCGAATGTCCGTCAGCTCCTAGAACGCGGTGCCGTGATCCGGGAAGGATCCTTGCACCCGGCCAAGCGCTGATTCCATGGGCATGCGTGGACTGGAGAGCGCTTCGAGGATGATTTCCATCCGGATCACCTGGACACGGGACGCTGTGTCCCCGGATCCTCAGCCGGCCATTGCGTGATGCAGGTCGTCCCCCCTAGGATCGCGGAACTGGTCACGGCGCTCAGGCGTTTACCGGGAATCGGCCCACGATCCGCCCAGCGACTCGCACTCGCCCTCCTTGGCGGAGAGGGCGAACTCGCAAGACAGCTCGCGCAGGCCCTTGAGCAGGCGCTCGAGTATGTGCACCTCTGTGAGTCCTGCCGGATGTATACCGAGGATACTCTGTGCACGCTTTGTGCATCCAGTCAGCGGGACCGGGGGCTCGTTTGTGTGGTCGAGACACCGGCAGACGTCATTGCGCTTGAAAATACCGCGAGTTACCGCGGCATCTATTTCGTGCTCTATGGCCACCTCTCGCCGCTCGACCGGATCGGGCCGTCGGATATCGGGCTCGACCTTTTCGCCCAGAAGCTTGGTGAAGGCAATGTCCGGGAGGTCATTCTTGCGACCAATGCCACGGTTGAAGGAGAAGCGACGGCGCATTTCATTGCGCACTTGTGCCAGCAACGATCGACCCCCTCAACTCGGATCGCCCATGGGGTGCCCATGGGAGGCGAGCTCGAATACCTGGATGGGCACACGCTCACCCAGGCCATTCAGGGGCGGCGGGCTTATGATTGAGGGGTCTCTGGAAGGGCCTTGACGATGCTCGAGTGTGTCTTTTGCCGGATTGCCGGCCATGAACTCCCGGCCCGGGTGGTGGATGAGGACAGGGAGTTTATGGCCTTCCATGATCTCCACCCGGTGACCCCAGTGCACGTGCTCGTGATCCCCAAAAAGCACGTGGACTCGCTCGCACAGTGGAGCCGGGCCGACCCGGCACTGGCCGGACGGCTCCTGATCAAGGTGCGCGACCTGGCCGTGGAGCTCGGCGTTTCAGAGTCCGGCTACCGGCTCGTGATCAATACCGGTTATGAAGGCGGTCAGACCGTCTCGCATCTGCATGTCCATCTCCTCGGCGGACGGCCCATGCAATGGCCTCCCGGTTGAGTCCCGCGCGCTCGATATGGCCACGCGCTTGACCGAAGACACCGCTCTGCGGGAGCTCAATCTCGTCTGGATCGACCTCGAGATGACGGGGCTCAACCCGCTTGAGGACCATATCCTCGAGATCGCGACCGTGGTCACGGATCCTGCGCTCCGGATCATCGCGCACGGTCCGGAGTTGGCCATCCATCAGAGCGAATCGGTCCTGTCGACCATGAGTGCCTGGAGCGAGAAACACCATGCGGCATCAGGTTTGACCGAACGGGTACGCTCGAGCTCGCACACGGAGTCTTCAGCGGAGCTTGAAACCCTCAGGTTTCTCGAGAAACATGTCCCCGCAGGCCTGTCGCCCATGTGCGGCAACAGCATTTGCCAGGACCGCCGGTTTCTGGCCCGCTGGATGCCACGCCTTGAAGCCTTTTTTCACTACCGGAATCTTGATGTCTCGACCCTCAAGGAACTGGCCCGGCGCTGGAATCCGGATGTGCTTGCTGGCTACCGGAAGGAAAGCCAGCACACGGCGCTCGCGGACGTGCTGGACTCGATTGGCGAGCTCGAGTACTACCGCAAGACCCTCTGGCGTGCCTAGCACGCGAGGAGCGGGGGACATCCCGTGTATAATCCCCTGATGCGCGGCGTGCAACGGGGAATCCGGGTGGCCGGCCCGGTCCAGGCTGTTTGAAATGGGCGGCATCTCCATTATTTCGATCAATAACAATCGGTTGAGGGGCAACTCCGGGTTCTTGGACAGGTGGCGGACCGACCTGGCCGGTAACCCGCGCCCTCTGGCCGAACGATGCGGGCGAACTCTTTGCCCGGATCCCGGTCTCACCCGTTAGGCCTCAACGCAATGGATCCGCTGAATGAAAGCAGTCTCGATGGTGATCGGGCACTGGTTGCCAAGGTGCAGCAAGGCGACCGCGTTGCTTTCGATCTCCTGGTCCGCAAGTACCAGCATCGCATCCTCAAGTTCGTGACGCGCTACGTGCATGATGCGAATCTGGCACAGGACATCACACAGGAATCATTCATGCGCGCCTACCGTTCGATCCGGTCGTTTCGGGGAGAGAGCGCGTTTTATACCTGGCTTTACCGGATTGCGATCAATGTCGCGAAAAACCACCTCTCCTTGAATGCCCGCCGGTTCGAGGAGTCCCTCACCGAATCCAGTGATTCGAATGGGATGGATGGGATCGAGGCCATGCAGAGCATGGATACACCCGATGCGTTGCTGATCTCAGATGAGGTGCGGAAAGCAGTTGTGGATGCCATCCAGGATCTCGCACCCGATCTCCGGACGGCCATCCTCCTGCGGGAAGTGGAAGGTTTCAGTTATGAAGCGATCGCGCAGGCCATGAACTGCCCGGTCGGTACGGTTCGTTCGCGGATCTTCCGCGCGCGTGAAGCGATCAATGCTCGGTTAGAACCGCATCTGAGCGGTTCAGGAGGCTAGTATGGGCACTGGAAAATCGGACGAAAACTCCCTCTTGGGAATCGAGATGGTGTCGGTGTTTCTCGATGGTGAGCTCGACGAAGAAGGCTGTGAGCGCCTTTTGGCATCGGCCCATGGGGATGCCGGGGTGGGACTCAGGCTTTCATGCTACGGGCTCATACGCGAAGTCATCCGCGACCATGACTGGCGGCACGTACCTCGCTTCGCTCCTCGGCCCGCCGCCTGGCATCAGAACCTCTGGGGCTCGTTCGGCAGATCCTGGCATGCGTTCGCGAGTCGTCCAGCCTTGGTGTGGGCCGGGGCCTGTGGCCTTTTAGCCTGCACGCTCGTGGCCGTTCTCCTGCTGGGTCCGGTGCGGGAACCTCCGGGTGTGGGGGCCTTGCGGGACCACGTTTTCCCGGGTCTCTCTGCCCACGCGGGCCTGAACCGCCCAGAGGGGCGTTATGGCGAGGTTCGCTCGGTTTCCTGGAACACGCCCTCGAGCGTCGTTCGCCAGCAGCTTGAGACCTACTGGATGCTCCACGCGGCGTCGCTATCCGGGTCGCAGATGATGGGCTACCCGCGCATGGCCGCGTACAATTATTCGGTCGCCGGAAGAAAGCAGGGATGGCGGCACCATCCTTGATCATGCGTGCTCGGGCGGGATGCGTACTGATCACGCTGCTCGCGTGCTTTCCGGGCACGGCTTTCGCGTCCACGACAAGCGGTCGCACCGTGGAGGCGTACCTCTTGCGCATGCAAAAGATGCTGTTTACGGTCAACTACCGGGGCATCATCGTGTTCCAGCACAACACCATGCTCAAGGCGATCGCGATCACGCACGGGGAGGCTCCTTTTGGGGGATGGGAGCGGATATCGACGCTCAATGGTCCCCCCCGGGAGCTGGTCAAAAATGGCCACCGACTGGAACTCCTGTTCGAAGGGCACCCGGTTCGCCTGATGCATGTCCTCGCGCACTATACGGGTCTGCCGGAGAACTGGGTTGGGTTCAGCGGCCACTTCAGTCATACGCTTCTCCGTGAATACCGTTTTTTCCTGCTTCCGAAGCGGGGTCGGGTGGCGGACCATGCCGCCCGGATCATTCTGATCCGGCCCGATGACCGGTTCCGTTACGGCTATCGCCTCTGGCTGGATGCCCGTAACGGCTTCCCCCTGAGATCCGACCTGCTGAATGACCGAGGGCAGGTTATCGAACAGATGATGTTTGTCACCGTCCACTGGTACGGCAGGCAGCAGTGGCATGCCAGGCCCCCCACGGTTCCCCGGGTCGCCGCCCGTGCCCGCCGACTTGCGGTCGTGATTCCCGAGTGCCGGTTCGTGCGCCTGCCCCGGGGTTTCAGGATCGTCGAGGATACGACCGCCCTCGTTCCCGGTCCGGTCCGTCATATCCTCCTGAGTGATGGACTTGCCAGTGTCTCGGTCTTCATCCACCCGATCCGCCCGAAGACCCCCACGCTCGTCGGCATGGCCAGGATGGGTCCAGTGACCGCATTTGGCAAGAAAATCGGCCCTTTTTCACTGGTCGCCATCGGCGAGGTACCCCCCCGGACGGTGCGCTGGATCATCGATCAGGCCAGGCTTGTGACCCGGCCATGAGCGCTGGCTGGGTGCTCATCAAGCGGCGGGCCTGTCCGCCGTGCGAGAAACTCGAGTCCTATCTCCGGTTCCGCCTCGCGCATGCCCCCGATGCCCTGAAGACGCTGGATGTGGATGCGGAAGGATCCCTCAAACAGGAATTCGGACTTCGGGTCCCTGTATTATTGCACCAAGGCCGGATTGTGAGTGAAGGAACATGGACCATCGACGACCTCGAGGAATCCCTCAAGCAGGCGGGATACTAGCCCTGTGCCGACCGGGTTTTCTCGGTCGTGGCGACCCCATTGGGCCTCCCTGCCAGGAAGTGGGATTTGGGATTGGCGCTGCCCGGGCTACGTCCAGCCGGGATTTTTGCCGCAAGGCAGGCGTGGGAATTGGGGACTGGCCCCTGGCGTGCGGAGCCTGATTGAATCCCGCGCATGAAACACATCCGCAATTTCTGCATTCTCGCACATGTCGATCATGGGAAGTCGACCCTTGCGGACCGGATCATTGAGCTCTGCGGCGGACTGCCCAAGCGCGCCATGATGGACCAGGTCCTCGATTCGATGGATCTCGAACGGGAACGGGGCATCACGATCAAGGCCCAGAGTGTCGCCCTGGACTACCGGTCTGCCCATCAGGGACTTTACCGCTTCAACCTGATCGACACGCCAGGACATGTGGACTTCTCCTACGAGGTTTCCCGTTCCCTCGCGGCTTGTGAAGGGGCCTTGCTCGTGGTTGATGCCGTGCAGGGAGTTGAGGCCCAAAGTGTCGCGAACTGCTATCAGGCCATCGAGCAGGGGCTTGAGATCATTCCGGTGATCAACAAGATTGACCTGCCCGCAGCCGACCCGGATCGGGTGATCGGCGAGATCGAGGACATCATTGGCATTGATGCGCATCAGGCACTCCGGGTCAGCGCCAAGACCGGAGCCGGAGTCAGCGAACTTCTCGAAGCGGTCGTCGCACGGATCCCGGAACCCTTGGGACACCCGGATCAGCCCTTGCGGGCCCTCATCATCGACTCCTGGTTTGACAACTACGTGGGGGTCGTGTCGCTTTTGCGCGTCAAGGACGGGCGATTGCCCGTGCACTCGAAAGTTCAGATCTTCTCGACCCGGCGGATCTATGTGGCTGACCGGGTGGGTATTTTCAGGCCGCTCAAAATGGATGACCGTGAGGCGCTCGAATGTGGTGAGGTGGGCTACCTGATTGCCGCAATCAAGGAGGTGGAAGGCGCGCCGGTGGGAGACACGGTGACGCCAGCTGACCGCTCCGTCATGGTTCCGCTCGCGGGTTTCGAGCCAGTCCGCCCACGGGTATTTGCGGGGCTATTTCCTGTAGAATCAGAAGATTATCAGTCTTTTCGCGAAGCGTTGTCAAAATTGCGCCTGAATGACGCGGCACTCAGTTTCGAACCGGAGACCTCAGTCGCCCTCGGGTTCGGTTTCCGGTGCGGTTTCCTGGGTCTCCTGCACATGGAGATCGTCCAGGAAAGGCTCGAGCGCGAATACCATCTTGCCCTGATTTCCACATCGCCCACCGTCAACTACGAAGTCGTGCTCCGGGACGGCCGCGTCAGGCTCGTGAACAACCCGACCGAGTTACCCCCCGTCCACGAAATCGAGGAAATCCGCGAGCCCATCATCCATGCAAAGATCCTCTCGCCGCCTGATCATCTTGGGGGCATCATGGCCCTGTGCCAGGAAAAACGGGGTCGCCAGGTGCTGATGCACTACTACGCAAGGCAGGTGGCGCTCGAATATGAGCTGCCCTTGAGCGAAGTGGTGCTCGACTTCTTTGACCGGCTGAAATCTGCCTCCCGGGGCTACGCGTCGTTCGACTACCGCTTCCTGTGTTTCCGCGTGGCGCCCTTGGTCCGCATGGATTTCCTCGTGAATGGCGAGTCGGTCGACGCTTTTGCCACGATCGTGCACCGTGACGTTGCCTATGCACGGGGCCGGGACCTCGTGGACCGCCTGCAGAAGCTGATCCCGCGGCAGATGTTTGAAGTGGCACTCCAGGCCGCCATTGGCAACCAGGTGATTGCCCGTGCGACCGTCAAGGCGCTGCGGAAGAACGTGATTGCTAAGTGCTATGGAGGAGATGTGACCCGGAAGCGCAAACTCCTCGAGAAGCAGAAAGAAGGCAAAAAGCGCATGAAACGCCTGGGTAAGGTCGATATCCCGCAAGAGGCATTCCTCGCGGTGCTTCAGCGCACCCCGGGCGAATGAGGTGGGTGCTTCAGATATAATGCGGGCGGGGTCGCGGTTTCCCGGTACCCAGATCGAATGCGGGGCGCCCGATCACGCGGAGGAGGTGAATCATGACCTGGTGTCGCTTTTGTCATGACTCCCTGGCTGATGTTCGCGTAAGCCTCCGCAGGCATTTTCACCGGACCGGCGTCTTGGCGCCCGCGCTTGAGTATTGAACGAGGCCCTGAAGCATGGCGATATTTGGCTACTCTGCGGTGTTCCTGATCATCCTCGCGGTCACCGGGCTCATCTGGCTTGCGGATGTGCTGGTGCGCCGGGCCCGCGGTCGGGGGCTGCCCGCGCGGACCCTCGTCGATTACTGTCGTTCGTTCTTCCCCTTCATCCTGATCGTGATCCTGATCCGCTCG